>CAMJFV010000275.1 GCA_946405045.1 uncultured Bacteroidales bacterium
CTCACCATCTACGTCTAACCAGCTATAAATCCCACATGTTTTTGTGAAATAAAAAAAGTTGTTTATTTTTGCATTTGTGTATCACTAACTTGTATATTTTCGGTATATAATGAAAGCGTTGTCCCGCTACTGCATATTTTTTTCTATCATACTATTGTTGTCGGCATGTGTGTCTACAACACAACAGTCAGCTAAGTACGGCACTGATGACGGATATGTCACCGATGAAGGAAGAGTGTTCGGCACATTCTATAAAATAAAATATGCGTCGAATGGGAAAGATGTGAAGACGGAATACTTGGCCGCTCTTGCCGCCGTCGACACTGCTCTATCCACATTCAACAAGCAATCAACGATCACACGCATCAATCAATCTCCCGACTCTGTGCTTTTGGAAGAGAATGATTCTCTTTTCATCAAAGTTTACAACAAAGCATGTGAGATTTCCACTATCACCAACGGTGCTTTCGACATCACCGTCGCTCCTCTTGTGAATGCTTACGGATTCGGATTCGCCCCCGACCGCTCCACTCCAGACAGTGTGTTGGCTGAGTTGAGAAACTACGTGGGATGGAAGAAGGTGAGCATCACTCCTGCCGGATATATAAAGAAAGACAATCCAAATATCAAACTGGATGCGTCGGCGATAGCAAAAGGATTCGGTTCCGACGTGGTGGCACAAGTGTTACGCAAAAACGGAATCAACGATTTCATGGTGGAAGTCGGAGGCGAAGTTGTGTGCAACGGTGTAAATGCCCAAGGCAAAGTGTGGAGCATCGGCATCAACAAACCAATCGAAGACAGCACAATGCAAACTTTCGAAATACAACGTATAGTGCAGCTCGACGGAAAAGCGTTGGCAACAAGCGGCAACTATCTGCAATACTATTATAAAAACGGAACAAAATACGCGCACACAATCGACCCATGTTCTGGCAAACCTGTGAACCATACGCTGTTGAGCAGTTCGATCCTTGCCGACAACTGTATGACAGCCGACGCATTGGCCACAGCCTGCATGGTGATCGGTGTCGACTCTGCAATGTCACTTATCAATTCCCTGCCCAATGTGGAGGGCTATTTCATATATGCCGGTAAAAACGGAGAGTATTTAGAGAAACACACAAACGGATTTAAATTCAAACAATGATGAAAATTAGACTGAGAAATATAATAACCGGAGCCCTAATGAGTGCGATATCATTCAGTTCTGCCGCTAAAGGATTCACGGGTGTGGACGACCCTGAATTCAAAAAATATATCGCAGCCGCAAAACAATACCCATCCGAGCTTGTCGGGCCGAACGCATTAAAGGGCGGCGACGTGACTGTTTCCTTCACCGTCAACAAGGATGGTCATATATCAGACATCAAACCATCCTGCAAATGTAACCCTCAACTATTGAGAGAGGTGAGAAGCCTTTTCGAGACAATGCCGGATTTTGAGCCAATCAAGATCAAGGGTGAAGTGCAGACAGTGACTCTGAAAACAAAAGTCAACTATGCGTTGAACACCAACGAGAAACAACGCAACGGAATGCGTCCTAAAAACTACGTCTACGCAGACACTTTGATCGATGATTATCAGCGCGTGCTGAACAAAGGCAAGTGGAACTTTCTATATAAGAACGGCACCGACGTCTTCCCTTACAACTATGAATATCTGCAACACTATCCCGACGGCACCGTCCGTCTACGTCATAATGACAAATGGGGTTTGATGAACTGCAACAACGAGGAACTTATTCCTCACGAATACGAGGAATTATACTACTACGAAGAGGGCTATTCCCGTGTCAAAAAAGATGGCAAATGGGGATTGATCAACAGTTTGGGAAAGACGATCGTCAATTGCCGCTACGACACTATCGGTCTATTCGGCATGGAGACGTCGTTCAACGAGACATTTGACGAGTCGGTGATCAAAGATGGTCCGATAATGAAAGATTTAGCGTTCGCCAGACTTGGAGGCAAGTGTGGATTCATCAATAAGAGCGGAAAGCATGTCATCGACTGTGTGTATGACACATTGTTGAAATTCCGTCCTGGATACGTCATATTCATGCAGAATGGCAAAAAAGGATTGGTGAATGATCTCGGCAAGACTATCATTTCCGCCCGCTACGACGACATGACATATTTCTTCGGACATCTCGCTCTTGTGAAGACGGGAGCATTATATGGTCTTGTGGATGAACTTGGTCAGTCGATTCTTCCTTGTCAATATGATCTGATCGCTCGTTTCGAAAACAGTACAGAAGCATTGTTGGTAAAGAAAAACGGCAAATTCGGAATATACGGCACAACAGGATATCCTATTGTGGAGTGTACCTACGATTCCATTTATGCAGACAAAAGCAAGAGAAACTCTGTCATAGTTTCGAAAGCTGGAGTCAAAGAAGAAAACACTGTATATTACGAGACTTCCAACATAATCGGAGACGAGACAAAGTTGATACACTTTGAGAAGAACAACAAACATGGACTCCTTATGCCTGACAGTCAGACTGTATATGTCGAACCTATATACGAATATATAGATGTGTTCTATAATGGTTTGGCAATCGTCAATAGAGATGGCAAATGGGGAATGATCAACAAACTCGGCAAAGAGATTGTTGAACCTAAATACGACTATATCAATCCATACAGCTGCGGATTCGCACGAATCACAAAAAATGGCAAAGTAGGATTCCTTGACATGAACTACAAAGAAGCTATACCTCCTAAATTCAACCATGCATATCCATTCAAAGATGGGCTTGCATTAGTGGACAAGAGCTATTATATCGATACATTTGGCAAAAAAGCAGAAAAATTGGTGGATGAAATTGTCCGCTCTGGCAAATGCCTTGAATTGCCAAACTATATGAAAGATGTATTCCCTGGCTATGAGTGCATTTCTCTTTACCCTGGAGACATTTGTGAACAGACAGAAAAGGAAAAGGAGGATCAAAAGAAAAATAAAAAATGAGATTCGACGAATTAGATTTTGAGCCGTCGTTGATTGACGGTATAGACGCGATGAACTTCCAGGAGATGACTCCTGTGCAAGAGAAAGCGATGCCTGTGGTGATGGAAGGCAAAGATTTGATAGCATGTGCACAAACCGGCACAGGAAAGACCGCTGCATACTTGCTTCCACTTATCAACCAATTGCTTAGAAAACCGTCTCACGACAAAGTGCGTGCTATAATTATGGCTCCCACACGTGAGCTCGCACAACAGATCGACCAACAATTGGAAGGAATCTCTTATTTCGTACCGATCTCTTCCGTTGCCGTCTACGGTGGCAATGACGCATCCGCATACGAGACTCAGAAACAAGCAATGAAAAACGGCACTGACATTGTGATCGCCACTCCAGGCCGTTTGATCTCCCACATCAAGATGGAGAACGCGGATTTCTCAGGTGTGGAACATTTCATCTTGGACGAGGCAGACCGTATGCTCGACATGGGATTCTACGATGATATCATATCCATTGTGAAGACGTTGCCAATCAAACGTCAGACAGTGATGTTTTCAGCAACCATGCCAGCCAAAATCAAAAAATTGGCAGAAACAATCCTTCACGAACCTGAATTCGTGAATGTGGCAATTTCCAAGCCGGCAGAAGGAATCACTCAGCAGGCTTACATCTGCTATGAGACGCAGAAACGTATGTTGGTGCAGAAACTGTTGGCAAACAACAGCGTCGACAAGACTATCATATTCGCATCGTCGAAACAGAATGTCAAAGATGTATACAACGCTCTTCTTCGCATGAAGATCAAGGTCGGAGCCATGCACTCTGATTTGGATCAGGCATTCCGCGACGAAGTGATG
>CAMJFV010000276.1 GCA_946405045.1 uncultured Bacteroidales bacterium
CTCCGTCTGGATTTGAACGTGGAAAACCATATTTCAAATCACCTTTGATAGGTGAACCAATGTTTGCCAGCTGACAACGTATCTGATGATGACGTCCTGTAGCCAAATCGACCTCAAGCAACGTGTAGTTGTCTGATTTAGCGATGGTACGGTAAGTCAGTATCGCCTCTTTCGCATCCTTGACTCCCTTGCCTACCACAAAACTCTTGTTCTGCTTCTCATTACGTTTCAGATAGTTGACCAACGTCTTCTCATCCTCCTTCGGTGCATTCTTCACCACTGCCCAATAGAGTTTCTTCACGTCGTGATGCGCAAACATATCACACAGACGGGAAAGAGCCTTGCTGGTCTTGGCAAAGACAACCACACCACTGGTTGGACGGTCGAGCCTATGAGCCACACCCACGAAGACATTGCCTGGTTTGGCATACTTTTCCTTTATATATGCCGCTATCTGCTCGCCAAGAGTTGTGTCACCGGTCTTGTCGCCCTGCACAATCTCTCTGCAAGTCTTGTTCACTATGATTATATGGTTATCTTCGTACAATACCTCCATAACGGATCTCAATAGCTGTTTTTACTTCTGACGCTGACGAATAGACTCATAGATCATCACTCCAGCCGCAACAGACACGTTAAGTGATGAGATTTTTCCGTTGATCGGAATCTTCACCAAGTCGTCGCACAATCTTATTATCTCAGGCGACACTCCTGTATCCTCAGCTCCCATGACGATTGCCAACGGACCAGTCAAATCTGTGTCAGTGTAAACCTTATCACCTTTCTCTGTGGCTGCGACGACGCGCACTCCACTGGCTTTCAAGTATTTCACCGTCTGCACAAGGTTCTTCTCCTTACATACAGGCAATGTGTGCAAAGCTCCTGCAGATGTCTTGATTGCGTCTGCACCCACACTGACACTTCCACGGAAAGGTATGACAATCGCGTCGACACCAGCACACTCACATGTACGTGCGATGGCACCGAAGTTTCTGACATCTGTCACACCGTCCAATATAATGAAGAACGGATCCTTGCCCTCCTCGAAAATATTCTGCACAAGATCCTCAACTCTCTGATAATGAGTGCTGCTGATGAAAGCAATAGCACCCTGATGATTCTTGCGGGTATATTTGTTGATTCTCTCAAGAGGCACACGCTGCACCTGAATCAAAGGATGCGAACGAAGGACTTCGAAAAGTTCGTGCGACAACTCACTCTGAAGATCCTTCTTCAATATGATTTTGTCAATCTCCTTATCCGACTCGATCGCTTCTATGATCGCGCGGATTCCAAATATCATTTCATTCTCTTTCATCACTGTTCATTCTTTAATTTTTCTAGTTCCTCCGTCAGGATTTCCCATTCGTACATCTTTTCATCAAGGCTCTTTTTGGCCTTTTCATATTGAGTCAGCAAATCAGCGTCAGTATCACCTTCCGCCAATTTTGCTTCTATCTCTGCGATCTTGTTCTCCAGTTTTGCCACCTCAGCCTCATTGTCAGCCACGGCTTTTTCGGCCTTGCGGACCTGCTTCTGTTTCTCCTTCTGAGCCTCATAAGAAAGTTTGCCCTCTGTCGGAGCCTTTGCTGCGACGTTGCTGTCGGCAACCGTTTTCTTGACCTCCAACTCCTGAAGCGTTTCCATCTGTTTGCTCTTTAGGAAATCATAGATTCCACCGAGATGTTCCACCACCTTATGGTTGGCAAACTCATATGTCTTCTCCACCAATCCATCAAGGAACTCACGGTCGTGCGACACAACAATCACAGTGCCGTCAAATGCCTTGATCGCCTCCTTCAACACATCCTTAGTACGCATATCCAAGTGGTTGGTAGGCTCATCGAGCACAAGGAAATTGACTGGTTCGAGAAGCAGACGTATCATCGCCAAACGCGTTCTCTCACCTCCCGACAACACTTTCACCTTCTTCTCTGATGCCTCTCCACCAAACATGAAAGCACCGAGGATATCCTTGATTTTTGTGCGGATCTCTCCCGTCGCCACATAATCAATCGTGTCGAACACAGTCAACTCGCCATCCAAAAGCGAAGCTTGATTCTGTGCGAAATATCCGATTTTCACCAGATGACCCAGACGGAGTTCTCCATCGTAGTCTATCTGATTCATGATACATTTCACAAGAGTAGACTTACCTTCACCGTTCTTACCTACGAAAGCGACCTTTTCTCCTCGTTTGATGCAGATGTCTATATTATCAAGCACCACATGGTCGCCATACTTCTTAGTAAGGTTCTTTGCCTCCACACTGACGGATCCGCTGTGTGGTGCTGGCGGGAATTTAAGGTGTAAAGCAGCGTTATCCTCCTCGTCTACCTCAATTCTCTCTATTTTTTCAAGCTGCTTGATACGGCTCTGCACCTGCACACTCTTTGTAGCCTTGTAACGGAATCTTTCAATGAATTCCTCTGTATCGGCAATCTGCTTCTGCTGGTTTTCATACGCGCGAAGCTGTTGCTCACGTCTCTCTTTACGAAGTTGTACATAGTGAGAATAATTCACCTTGTAATCGTATATTTTTCCAAGAGAGATCTCGATAGTACGGTTTGTAACATTATCTATGAATGCACGGTCGTGCGACACAAGCACTACGGCGCAACCCGAACTCTTCAAGAAATTCTCAAGCCACCATATCGACTCGATATCCAAATGGTTGGTAGGCTCGTCGAGAAGCAATACGTCGGGACGCATTAGCAATATCTTTGCCAATTCTATACGCATACGCCAACCTCCGCTGAACTCACTCGTCTGACGGTTGAAATCCTCACGTGTGAAGCCGAGGCCGCAAAGTGTACGCTCAATCTCACCTATATAGTTTCCTCCACCAAGAATGGCAAGTTTCTCATTGGCTTCCGTCAGACGGTCGATCAACTGATGATAAGAATCACTCTCATAATCAGTACGTTCAGCAAGCTCAGCTCCAAGTTTATCAATTTTTGCCTGAAGATCAGAGACGTGGGAGAAAGCCTTCTCAGCCTCCTGCATGACTGTACAATTGTCGTTGTGGATCATATGCTGAGGAAGGTAACCTATGGTTGTCTCCTTTGGCACCGACACCGAACCCTTCGATGGGTTTTGCAGACCAGCAAAGATTTTCAACATTGTCGATTTGCCAGCACCATTCTTACCAACAAGAGCGATGCGGTCTTTGTCGTTGACCACAAAAGATATATCGTCTAACAGAGTGAAGCCACCAAACTCAACAGTGACTTGGTTTACAGAAATCATCTATACAAATTAATTTTTGTGCAAAAATAACAAAATTATAGTGAAATTCATTTATATAGACGTTGCTATTGTTCATAAAGTTTCAAACAAACGATTTTTAGATTTACAACGCGTTCGTTATATTTGTCGTTATAATTAGAATTGGATATGAAAAAGATATTATGGATATTTTTAAGCCAGTTGATGGTCTTCTCAATTTCTGCACAAGACTACAATAAAGCACAAGATTCACTGATCAAGAAATTTCTCAGGTTTGTTCCAGACAGTATGGCATTAGAATCCGTTGAAAATTCAAGCTATAAGGACAATGAAGTGGAAAAGTCGTGGATACTGATCACAAAGGATGTTGGTGCTGAAGATTATGAAGAAGCGGATGATGACAATGATATCGGTTTTTGGAATGCAGAAAATCAATATTGCAGAGATCTTGGAGCCAGAGGGTTGATAGTGTTGTTTAAGTATAAAAGTGGAGAATATTACAAAGTCGTGGAAAAATACAATTGTCTTGACTCTGGTGAAGAAGACGGAGGGGTATATTTTGCACCAGAAGGAAATGTATACCTTGACGAAGACGGA
>CAMJFV010000277.1 GCA_946405045.1 uncultured Bacteroidales bacterium
AGAGTACGACAGATGGTGTGGGGCTGATGGAATAGAACTGGATTTTGTCGAAGAACAGAAGTTTGTCCATCAGTATATAGATGTACGTATGGCATTCCTTGATGAGTATTATGGAAGTGTTAACGCATTGAAAAATATACCTTCCGAGATTTCCGACGGAGCTATTTATGATATTTGGGGTAGACGAGTATATAATCTTCAGCCTGGACATATTTATATAAAGAATGGTCAATGTCTATATTTCAGGAGATAATATATTTGGCAGGCTTACAACAAATCATAAAATGGAAAATCTGTCAACCAATGTCTAACGCCTAACGGTGTAATTTGTAGAGACGTCGCATAGCGGCGTCTCTGTTGTTTATATTGGAGACATCATATTGTGACGTCTCCATATTTATGTCCAGATATGAGCGACCATAAGGGAATCATTACAGGGCGACCACAAGGGATCGCCCCTACTTTTTTCACTTGAATTCCAAATATTTTTCCGCTCTGCCATTCAGGTTGTCGTCATATCCAATTTCTGCTTTTATCTCATCAAATGAGTTATACCGTTTACCACTTTTGATCCTCTGTTTGATTGTCTTCAACAGTTCTCCTTTCAGGTATGGATGCCACAGTTTGTGCGGAATAGTATTGTTGATGTCGATTTTGGCGACGGAATTGCCATCGCAGACTAAGTACTTTTTCAGTCTCTCCACGAGTGACGCGTCCATGCTGTAGACTTCCGCCAGCTGGTCCACACTGTAGAATCCGCCAAGTGAGGTGCGGTATTTCACAATGTTCATCGCTCTTTTCTCACCGATGCCCGGCAACTTACGTAGCTCGGCGGTGTCGGCTGTGTTGATGTTGACCTGCAGACCAGCATAACGGTCTTGCTTGAATCCATTTGATTGGTTGGAATTGTATTCCGTCTTCTTATACTCCTTTTTATAATCAGAATTGTTGGAATAAGATTGTTTGGATTCATTTTTAGTGTGGTGAGACAACGATTCATAATTGACTGAATCTCTGACATTTTGAGAATTGTGCTGCCGCGTCGACTCTTTTGCCTCTGCAATCTCCTGTTTGAAACGCCTCACGTCTTCTTCAAACTTCATCTCGAATTCCGATTTCACCTCCTGAGCATTTGCTTTCATCAGATAACATCGCATCACCATTACGCCGATAAGCATAGTTGCTACGATTGTCAGGTTGACAAAAACATTGACATTGCGATTGTGTTGCTCGATTTTTTTGAACATCTGTTCGTCGTCGAATTCTTCTTTTGTATCCATTCTAATCTAAATTATGTCTGTTACTATTTTTTATATTTTGAACAAAAATAAATCAAAGTGGGCAAAATTTGACTATTTTTGTGCAAAATTATGAAAGAAAGATCTGATTATGCTTATAAACTTAAATACTAATGATGCTGAAGCAAATTTGCTTTACGCTGCTTTTTCCGACAGATTGATTGGAATTGTGCCTAAGATGGGAAACCGTCATGGCTTGATTGCTGGAGCGACAGGAACAGGTAAGACTGTCTCTTTGCAGGTGTTGGCTGAGGGATTCTCACAGATGGGAGTGCCAGTCTTCATGGCAGATATGAAGGGTGACTTGTCTGGTGTGGCAAAAGCTGGAAAACTCAACAAGTTCATGGAGAAGCGTCAGGCTGAGTTTGGAATTGAGTATGGATTCCAGGCTTTCCCAGTTGAGTTTTTTGATGTATTTAAGGAGCAGGGTAATCCTATACGTGTGACAGTCAATGATCTAGGTTCTCAGCTTTTGTCTCGAATCCTCGAACTTAATGATACTCAGGAAGGTGTGCTTACAATAGCATTCCGTGTGAGCCGTGAGCAGAACAAGCCGATGGAGACATTGGATGACCTTCGTAAGATGTTGACATACGTAAGCGAGAACGCTCAGGAACTTTCTGCTACTCTTGGTGCTGTGTCTACTGCCAGTGTCGGAGCCATCCAGCGTGCACTTCTTCGTCTTGAGGAAGAGGGCGGTGACAAATTCCTATGCGGAAAGAGTTTCAACGTGATGGATTTCATCAAGACTAGGGATGGAAAAGGCGTAATCAATATTTTGGCTGCTGATAAACTTGGAAATTCTCCACTTTTATATTCCACATTCCTTTTCTGGTTGCTGACAGCTCTTTATGAGAATCTTCCAGAGGTAGGCGACGCGGAAAAACCAAAATTCGTATTCTTCTTTGATGAGGCTCATCTTCTTTTCAACGACACACAGAAAGCGGTGCTCGACAAGATCGAAAAGATAGTGCGTCTGATTCGTTCAAAGGGAGTAGGTGTATATTTCATCACACAGTCGCCTATAGACATCCCAGAGAATGTGTTGGCACAGTTGGGTAACAAGGTGCAGCATGCGCTACGTGCGTTCACACCTAAGGACCAGCGCACAATCAAGAGTGTTGCGGACGGTTTCCGTGAGAATCCTAAATTCAAGAGTGAAGAGGCACTTCTTGAGTTGGAGACGGGAGAGGCACTAATCTCATTCTTGGACGAGAAGGGTGCACCGTCGATGGTGGAAAGAGCAAAAATGTTAAGCCCTGCAGGTCAGATCGGACCTATCACAGATGAGGAGAGACGTGAGATAATCACAAAATCATCATTTTATGAGAAGGAGACTCCAGTGGTGAAGCAGCGTGAGGTTGAGGAAAAATCTGAGCCTAAGGTGAATGAAGAGCCTAAGGTAGAGGATAAGAATGCTGAGATTTTGGCTGAGGTTGAGAGCATTGTTGAAGAGATGCAGAAGAAGGTGGATGAAATCACTGAGTTGAAGAATAAGATCACAGAAATGAGATCTGTGACAGAAGATGCGACAGAAGCAAAAGACACTATCAAACCTTATCTGTCGGAAGCAAAGAAACTAAAGGATGACGCTAACGGATTGTATAAGAACGTTGTGAAAACAGTTGGCGCATCTACAGACAAGAGTCTGACTTCTTTGTTAAAGAAGGGCGAGAAAAAGTATGATGATGCAGAAAAGGCGCTCGACAAGTTAAAAACAGAGTATGACGCTGTCTTCAAAAAATTGTCAGATCTCGAGAAGAAGGAAAAGAAAGAGAATGAAAAGAAAAAGAAATGGTGGTATAACTTGTTTATTTCAATTCTTCACATTTTCGTGCCATCTTCAAAGAAAGTATTGAAGAAAAAACGCTAACAATCAGCAAGATTAATCAAAAATAAAAATATGAAAAAGTTATTAATTTCAGCGTTGATGCTATTGGCTACATTGTCAGCATCAGCACAGACAATTTCAGCCGCACGTGATAATGATGGCGTGAAATTTGGTGTTAGAGGTTCGTTTGCATTGAGCAATATGAACCAAGAGGTAAAAAGTTCTGTGAATATGGGAGGTGTTGTAGGTGCTACAGTCACATCAAAGCAGTTGCCTGCGTTTGCGGTTGGATTTGCAATGAATCTTCCTGTTTTGGAGAGTTTCCATTTCAACATTGAGTTGAAGTATGCGATGAAAGGAGATAAGGTAGTAAATAAGTCTAACGTTGGCTCTATTACAAAAGAGATTGTGACATTGGAGCGAGTAGGTTATTTGGAGATGCCTATTCAGCCTCAGTTCAGACTTAATTTCAGCGAGAGCTCACATTTGAATTTTAACGTCGGTCCATATCTTGCTTTGGCATTGCATGGAAATGTTAAGACAAAAACTCATGAAGAAGGTGAGGATGATATCATCACTAAATTTTATACATTCACAGGAAAAAGCTTCTCAAGAGTTGACGGAAATAGCAGAACTTGGAAGGATCCGGACGACAACTACAAAGCTCCATACAGCCGTTTGGATGTAGGTTTGGC
>CAMJFV010000278.1 GCA_946405045.1 uncultured Bacteroidales bacterium
TATTGATATGTTCGTAGTTTTCCGAACCTACACTGTCGAGAGCCGTCTTAAGCACCTCCTCTACGCCCTCTGTCTCCATTGCGAAAGCCTCCTTATTCCACTCGTCTTCCTTAAGATAACCCAATCCACTCTTCAACTTATTGACCGCATCATTGATCTCTAGATACTCCGCACCATTTGACGAACGTTTCTTGGGTCTTGCGAAATAACAAGTGATGTCTTTATCCTTAAACATGAATGTGGCTCCCACAAGACCAGATATCTTCTTATTGCTATACTCACTCACCACAGCCTCATACGACATGACAGAAGCCTCCTCCTGTACTTTGGCTACCGCAGCTCCCTCGTTTGGCATCCAACCCGAATTGAAGTTCTTCGCACATTTCACGTCCTCCGTATACGCAATGCTCTTGTCTGGAAGAGTGATAGCGACATGAAAAGCGAAATCAAGATGCATATATGCACAATAGTATTTATTGGAACTGTTCAATTGCGTAGGTATCTGACCCGGTTTCATCTGTGATGCTCCAGGCGGATCCGTACGTGTAGGCACCCAGAAAGAACCCACCTTGATCTTCTGCTTGCGCTGCATAGGATTGAACTTGTCTATTGCCATTGGAGTAAGAGCCTCAAATTTGGAATAACGCACCAAGAAATCAGCCTCAGCAGGATTATCTGTACGGATAAATGATTCATTATGCAGTTGGGCTACAGCGGCCGTGAACGTACCGTCTTCAGCCAACACACCATTCTCAACCAAAGCATAGACCTTTTTTCCTAGTGACATCTTTAATTTCGGATAAGCGGACATACTGTACTTGCCAATTATCTCCGGCTCAGCTTCCTGCGCCGATATCGTCATCGCCACAACAGAACAAATCAGGACTAATATTTTCTTAATCATATCTAAATTTTACTATTTCGTCGCAAAGGTAAAAAAAAATAAAAAAAGACGCAATAAAATTGCGTCTCTACATATACTTTTATATTTCAAACAATTATCATTCTGCTGGAGTAGGTTCAGAAGATGACATCATCTTTTCATAAGCAGTTTTCTCTAGTTGCCATTTATCACAATTTTCAGCGAAATATCTGCAATCACCAAACCTCTTATCGAGCATCACGACCTCCTTAAAATATTTTGCCGCTTTATCGTATTCCTTGCAGAAAAGATAGTAGACACCAATATTGTAATTCAATCCACATGCAATCTCTTCATTGATCCTTGCATACTTATCCTTGAAATCAGCTTCCTTCAACTCCTTCTCCCAAACATCTACACATCCCTCCGTAACTGATTTGAACGACTCTATATCCCATTCATTTATTTTGATCAAAGCCGAACCTTTTTTCAGTTTCTCAACAGCTTCATTCATCTCAGCATAAGGATCTGCCCCCTTCGAACGTTTCTTTTTCTTGCCATAATAACAAGTCACTTTCTTCGCATACATCATATATGATGTTCCTAGCAGATCTTTAAGAATTTTGCTATTCCTCCTTATCAGATTATCCAATGTAAGATAAGATGCCGCTCTCTGCACACTATCTACCGCCAAATGCTCTGCTGGCCACCAACCTGAATTAAACTCGGCGCTTTCTCCCACAAAATTTTCATAAAGCACAGTGCCATCTGGCTTTGATATAGTGATATAGAAACTAACATCCCTATACAAATATGCACACGCGAATCCTGGATGCGGACGATGTGGTCCTTCCTTCACCTCTTTTGGACGAGTCGCTATCACAATATTGCCGATTTTTATCACCTTCCTTTTCTTTTTAGGATCAAAACGATCAACCTCAATTGGCGACTCCTCATGAAGATTCGTATAGTTGAGAATCAAATCCACACTTGATGTATTCGACTGATGAATCATCGACGGACCTCCAACAGCCGCATTACTATAAACAACACTTCCAGGACCCGCTATATTTCCCTCCTCAAGAAGAGCATAAGTTTTAGGACCTAAAGGCATTTTCAACTGCGGATATGACGACGCGTCAAAAAATCCCAACGACTCCCTATCTGCACTCTGTGCCGATACGGAAAGAGTAATTGCCATAGTGGCAACACCTATCAGTATTTTATTTAATATTCTCATGACAATCAATTTTTGACAAAGATATGGTTTGTTGGTCAGTCCAACTATAGAAGAAAAATTAAATAGTGTTAATTATAACAAAATGCATTTTACTTTCTTACTTCCAATTTTCACAATATATATTCCAGCAGAAACGCTTATAAGGTTCTTCCCTTCTTGCAAATCAACCTTCATACATTTTCCGTCAACAGAATAAATAGTCGCTACTCTATCCTCCTCAACATTTATAACAATTTTTCCATCTTCACAATAAACTTCTATAATATCATCCGTGATATCAGACACTGACGTAGGATCACAATCCTTCTCTTTCAAAACAATGTCGGAAATTCTCACCGTCGCCGCAGGATTGTTTCCAAAATCTAGTAGAATCTTCACCCCATCCATATCCTTTGGGGCGACCATTCCAGTCAGCACTATATCCTTTTTCTTGCCAGCCGCAAAATCATAATTTTGGAAATCTGCGGACGGAATATACGCTATATCATCCTTTCCATCATATACTTTTACCAACACCTTACTCAATGCGGCATCACTTTCCAACGAAAAACTCATATCATACTGCACATCCTTCTTTACTTTTACATCAGGGAAAAACAATGAAATTTGAGCCTGCCAACGCTCATATGTAGGCGACGGAAGTGATATCTCAAATTTTTTCGCATCTCCCGAAACTGAAACTGTTTTCTCCTCCCAGTTGGGAGCAAAAAAGCTATTGATTTCACTCGGTTCTCCCTTTAACAAATTACAATCAGAGCTATAGACAAATGGTTCATTCTCTGAATTATTGTAAAATCGTGATTCCGGGAATGTTTCTGAATCCTGATAGACGCGAATCCAATCCACCAGCATCGTACGAGATTCTATCGTCTCATCGACGTCTCCTCCAAACATTCCACCCATAGCCAGATTAAGAATGATGTACTGTGCCTGATGAAAACATGACAATCCATTCTCCACGGTCGCACTTGAGATATCCATCACATTCACATTATGACGTGAATCATCCTTCTCGTCTATTATATAGAATTCAGCCTTTTCCGGAGTCCATTCCACACAATAGACAAAAAAATCCTCATCAAAACCTCTGCTATACTTCAATGTCTGCCCATACTCACAATGCTGATACTCCGCATTCGTGCCATTCCAATGCATAGTGGAAACAGACTCTGCAGGGTTAGATCCTCGCCATTCACAGATATCTATCTCGCCACAATATGGCCAACCCTTCTCCTGATTTTCACCTAGCGTCCAAAAGGCAGGCCAGACTCCCTGTCCACGTTCAGGCATCTTAATACGAGCCTCTATCTTACCATATTTCACAGAAACATTACGTCGTGTATGAATCTTGGCAGATGTGTATTTTATCCTATCTGACACATCTTTGTGAGCATCACTTCGTAAAGCCACGATATGCAGTTTGGAGTCGTTTACAAAAATATTTTCTGAATTTGAAGTGTAGAATTCCTGTTCATTGTTGCCCCATCCATAATTGCCCCAACCGATATCATTATTCCACACATCCGAATTAATAGAGTCAAACTCGTCACTCCACACAAGTTTATATTCTGCGTGGGCACAAAGAATTGAAACAAACAAACTTACAATTGTTAAAAGATATCTCATGCAAATCTCAAGATATTCAATTATTCACTCGACTCACCCTAACTGGCATCTATGCATATTAATAAGATGTCGCAAACTTACATCCATAC
>CAMJFV010000279.1 GCA_946405045.1 uncultured Bacteroidales bacterium
CCCATCCGGAAAACTGATCCGCTGATATGATTGCCTGTACTAAAGCAATTGTCAGTACGTATGCCATCGGGTCGTTAGATCCGCTTTCCAACTCAAGTGTGGGACGAAGATTGTATTTCAACCCGATACGTTGCGAACGTAATAGATTAAAAACAGATGCGGAATCTGTTGATGATACAGTGGCTGCCAGCAACATGGAAAGTGGCAACGATAATCCTATGTCAAGACTTGTCCATTCCGACATAAGATAGATGAACAGTCCTGTTATTCCCGTCGTCAGCATGACTCCTATTGTGGAAAGCACAAGCCCCTGTGATAATATCGGTTTTATGTCATGGAACTTTGTGTCCATCCCTCCTGAGAACAAGATGACACTTAGTGAGAGCATTCCGATTAGCTGGGCATTCTCATGACTGTCAAATTCCAATCCTAGTCCGTCAACACCGAAAAGCATGCCTGTGAAAAGAAAGAGTAGGAGAGTAGGGATGCCAAACCTATACCCCCATTTGCTGATGAAAATACTAGCAAAGACGAGTATGGCTCCAATAAAAACAATGTTCTCTGGCGTTAAAGTCATAGTAAATAGTAATTAGAATTAAAGAGACGAGATTAAAAGCCCGCCGCCATGTATTGTCCGACGGCGGACTGTATGTTTAGAATAACTGATTAATGATTTTCGCGTCTTCCCCCTCATAAATTATGACTTCTGAGATGGGCTTGTATTCGTAATCTGATTGCTTATATTGCAATAAATGCATTACTGCATACGACGCGTCCTGCGAAACACAGGCCTCAAGCATATAATTGCCATTCGGTGTGTCATTAATACGGAAATTTTCTACGACCTTTGATAGATTGTCACGAGTCGCTTGTAAAATACGGTGCAAACGTTGTCCGTCCGGGATACTTAGTTTTATCCTTTTGGCTTCTATGACACTTCCTGTCGGTGCATATTTTACTGTGCTCAACAAGCCGAAGAACGACTTGCATACATTGATACGATTATCACTACAGATGTTTTCCCACATCTGCAAACTTTTAATATTTGCCATTTTGATTTTCTTTGATAGGTTTAATTAATAATAATTCTCTTTTTTAAGAATCTGTTTTCTGTACGGCTGAATGTGATGTTTGTTTGATTGCCTTTTGTCTTGTCATAGACCACACTAAAGGGGGTCGCAAAGAAGATCGAACAATGGTGTTCTGTTCTTTGTAATCCTCATGTTTCAATAGCTGGATAAGACTATGAAAAAACTGAACAGATTCTGAAATATGAAAGAGCCCCTAACAAAGTATGCGTCTCAACGCAATGACATAGTAGAATCGTGGAGACGCAATTCTTCTTTGTACCAATATACAAGCACAAAGAAAGAATAAACAAAGAAAATATAAAAAGCAATAGGAGTCTGTCGGCTCCCAATAGTTGATGAATTTTCCGTTTTTCCCTCCACCCATGGTGTGCGGACGGGTAGGGCGGGAGTTGCCTAGACGTTGGTTGTCTGGAGCATTTAGTAACAGACTGTATGGCAATTGTTCTCCATCAAACAATATGCCATGTTCTTCTTCACATGATTTGACTACGCTTTCTTCCTCCGTCTCATTCACCGCAATGTCTTCTTCCCAGACACTTGTAGAAGTGTTGGATAAACCAAAAAACATTGTGATGACAATCCAAATGTATGAGATCATATCTGCGTGAAATAGTCTTTGCCACAAAGATATGTTTTTTTTATCCAACTGCAAAAATTACGCATTTTTAGACAGAGCATATGAAGATATTTGTTGTCCTATATGACTATTGGTTGCTTTGGATTGTTCTAAAAGGAATGTAAAAAATACGGACCATTCCACGCATTTGTGGAATAGCCCGTATCGTAAATTTAACTTACGTCCAAGAACGTATAGAATCTTCTTGTATGAAGACGTACGAATTCATTTTGCAATGACACGCACGAATTTATTTTTATAAAGACGAATGAATCCAATTCATGAAGACACGTACGTGAATTCATTTTGGAATGACACGCACGTCCGTGCGTCTCTACTTGACAATTACTTTTTGGTCGCCTACGAGGTAAGATCCGTTTGACAATCCTTTCAATGCTTCAGATTTCTTGACGTTGGCTTTTACCAATGCTCCTGAAACTGTGTAGACATTGACAATTTCGTCGTCGTTGGCTGCGGCAATAGATTCAATATTATCAAGTGATGAGATTAAGACTTCCACTCTGGCTCTCTTACTGTAGCAGTAGTCGCCCTGATAAGCAATATAGAATACATAAGGATTCGTTGTCGCTACAGATCTGTCAATCTCCACTGACTTACTTCCCTTCGAATTAGGCTCTGCTTCCGACATGAACCAAATCAAATTATATGAAGCGTCAAGAGTTTGGGCAAACTTCTCCGTTGTCAGGATATAACTGCTGTCGCCATTGATTGTATACTGGATATTCTCATCCTTTGGAGCATCAGGAATGGCATTTACAATAACCTCAAAATAGTGAAATTCACCTGTACATCCTGTCTTGTTGTCCACCAACTGGTAGGTGAATATTCCGTCGTTGGATGACTTCAAGCCCTCAAAGAAATCCTCGTCCAAATCATCGACTATTGGTTTTCCACTGACATCGCCATCTCCCTTCCACCAATGTATGGTATAGTCTGACACATTTCCATTGGTCAAAGTCAGGTCTACCATACCACTGCCTTCTCCCTCACAGAACTCTGTATTTGGATTTCTAAACACTGCATCTGGAGCCTCATTAAATCTGATATAGATTGTATCAGCGGTATTACATGAACCATTTGGATACATTGCGTCAACAGCGTAAAGCAATACTGGTAGTTCTGTTCCTCCAAGAGACTTGTCGTCATAATTGACAGTCTTAGAAGCAACAACATTATTCAACACAGTTTTTGCATCTGACATATTGCTTGGATTTTCTGATTCAAACCACTTGATAGCGAAACCTTTGAAATCAAGAGCCCAGTCTGCTTTATCTGGTGTGATATCTGCTGCCTGAGAAAGAGTTACACTTTCTCCATAACACAAATCTATCACATCCTTCATATTCTTCTTGTCTGTCGCTTTCTTATCAGATTTGATTTTGATCTTACTAGCTGGCTCTGTACATGTAGCACATAGTTTCAATGCCTCGATAGGAGCAGAAACAGTATAGTTAGCACATGCATCATTTGGATTGTATGCATAATCCAATCCAAATCCATTCAAAGTCTCTTTTGATCCTAAAACGACACGGAAATACACCTTATCATCAGGCTCGATTTCTTCAAACACAGCTGACATATTTTTTAATGTAGGGTTATCAGATATCTTACTTCCAGGAACTGGCTTCCATGTCTTGTTGTCTTCTGGATTACTTGTTGTATATTGGAAAATATAACGTTTTTCATCCCTGTAAAAATTAGCTGCCATAGATGTTTCGTTTACAAACAAACTCACATCATCTCCATCACATGAAGTAGTGTCTTTTTTTAACTGATTGTCAAAATACAACTGTACACTTGGGGGTGTACATGTCCAAATCTGGATGTCATCCAAAAGCAAGTCGTTACCCTCCTGATTATATTTTTCCCCTCCTGCTTTGGATACAATCTCAAACTTCAGTGCTGGTTCAACTCCAGTCAACGTAATCGTCTTCTTGACCTCAAACCAATCAAGTCCACTCGTAGTAGAATAACGTTCTACTGGTTTAGACTCAACAGCTGCACCTGAATTCAAATCTGTAATTCTCATGTAAACATTAACTGGTTTTTCTGCAGCTGACCAG
>CAMJFV010000280.1 GCA_946405045.1 uncultured Bacteroidales bacterium
CTGTAAGACGCTATCTCCATAGCCGTATGTGCCGAACGAAGTGGCACGTACGGATAAGAGAACAAGGTGGTGTTTGCGAATAAAAGAATACGAAGATGAGCGTTGCGTCTGTAAGACGCTATCTCCATAGCCGTATGTGCCGAACGAAGTGGCACGTACGGATGAGAGAATGTGCGGAAGAGAGGACATAGTAGCATGTGAGGGCAAAGCAATATATAAAAACAAATGGATAATGAAAGAAGAAACGATTCTGAAAAACGAGTGGATCAATCATTTTGGATTAACGGCCATATCCACATGGAAGTACTATAAAATCGTAGGATGTTTTCTCATTGGTTTTGAACAGATAAGGACACGTGGAGAACTCCAGCCTCATTTTATGATTTATCCTTTATGGGGAAACGATATAAAAGAATGCCTTCAAGGATATTGTCTTTATCACTGCATAGAAGATTCGAAGGGATTTCCTTACCAAATTTCAGTGTCAAAAATGTTGGCACACAAAGACGAAATGTTCCTTAATGCAGAGAAATACATGGGGTTTGATTTGACCAAGGATATCCATAAAAATCAAATTTTGGACATATTCAAAAGATATGCAATGGAATGGAGCTCGAATCCTGTTTATCAGAATTCAATTATCGTGCTCAAAATTCATATGGCAGCCTACTTGAACGACAAAGATCTCTTTGACAAAACGATGTCTTCATCTTCTATGAAAACAATGGAAGAATATGCCCGCACGAAACCTCAATGGTTTGAAGAAATGTTCGGTAAATATGAATCTTGGAAAGAGGATCTTATTTCTGTATTTTCAAACAGGCAAACCATTATAGACAAAATCAATGCGAACATAGCCTCTGGGAAAATCAAGCAAAGACTTAATTTATTGTGTGAAGATGTGAATGGAGTTAAATATGAAAAGGGAAAGAATATTGATGGACATCACAAAGAGTCTGTCTCTATGCATCCTGAAATAATGACGGATCATAGAAATATTGAGTTTATGAAGAAAGAAGAATATATTAAAAATCATAGAGGACATAAGTAGAAAGAAATTTAAGATAAGTCATCGAAAACTTTCTAAATAAATTTGGGATAGAATGATTTGACAAATAAATAAACACAATGGACAAATTCATTTTAATCGTAAGTTTGATTTATGCCCTATGGTATTTGGTGGAAGTCGTATTGGAATCACAGGGCGTAGGAAGAGTTGAAACCAGAGAATACTGGCAATTTTTCTCTTTGGCATCATTATTTGTCCAAGGCATATACATGTTGATTTTGAGGACCATTTTGATTCATTTGCCAATTTCAGACAAAAAAAGAAATATAATTTTTACAGTTTTGCTTATTTTGTTTTTGCCTTTCTTGTGGTTTCTCTTGATTATTGCAGCATGGGGTACTTGATATGCGTCTGGAAGACGCTATCTCCATAGCCACATGTACCGAACGAAGCAGACCGGGCAGGTTTGAAACCTGCCCCTACGGACATGGCAAGGAACATCCCCGCGTCTGGAAGACGCTATCTCCATAGCCGTATGTGCCGAACGCAGTGGCACATGCGGATAAGAAAACGAAGTGGTGTTTGCGGTTAAAAAAACGTGCGGATATGCAGTGCGAGATGGTCCATGGTTTTGCAATATTTTTTCAAAGAAACCTCAATAATTGACAAAAGAATCGTATTTTAGTCAAGATTTAATGTGATTTTGATTAATATCCCGTCGTCTACAGAGAATATATAAAAAAGAAGCTTTACTAATAAATATTACGCTTATGGGAAAATTAACTGAACATTTCGGTGACTTGTCTTTAATAGATATCGTATACGCAGATGACGAAAAAAACTGTGCAGTCTTGGTCCTTGTCGCTGCGGGACATATTGATGGCAGTAAAGAAACTCAAACTGACCTACTTGACAAAATGGAAGGTTATCTCAACCACATTCAATCTGAAGAATTCAAGAAAGATTATCCTCAGAAAAACGTGTATATAGATGTCTGCTTTGATGATATTCCAGATGTTCTTATCACTGATTTATTATTTGAGTGTCAAAATTGGGTGAAAGAAAATGGAGCCATATTAAGACTTAAAATTGGTGACGACTATGTGCATTTTACCAATTAACAGGATGTCTTGATAAACCCAAAGATGTTTACTTTATCCGTCAGCAATAACCTAAAAATATGATTATGAGTTTTTTTGATAGCATTATCGACAAAATCAGATCGATTAAAAGTAAATCGAATGACAAGATGTACAAAAGGTACTTCAAGGGAATGTCGTTGAGTATTGATTCCAAATATATTAGAATGAGTACAGAATATGAGCTGTATGATCACGGATGTCTTACTCATACAATGTGTGGAGGTATCCCAGCATTCAGATTGCCAAGAAATTGTAGCAATGAAGATTTTTTGAATAGTTTGAAAATCTGTTATGAAAGCAGCGGTGGCATATCCGAAAAAGAGTATGACGATACTGGAGGTTGGGATGCTGTAAAGAAAGAGCTGAAAATAAGAAGTCTAAAACAATATTATCTGTCTTCTGTCGGATTTTCCTTAAAATGGGAGCAAAAAGAAGACGCGAATGTTCACATAGATGTGTGGATATCTGAAGGTAAAAGCTATCAAACCACATCCGGAGATAATTTTTATCTGAAATACGATGAAAATTCCATTGATGAATTCGTGGTAAATCTTAGACGGATAATGGAAGAGATGTATGAAAAATATCAAGTGAAATCGAATAGTGAAATTCGCAGAATAGAAAATGAGACATACCAAGCAGAAATTAAAAATGCGTTAAGAGAATTAAAAAAACAATCCAATTCAGCCAAAAAGATTGCTTTAAAAAAATATGGTTGGAATCAAGACGGCAAAGTCGAAAAAATATGGAAAGTAGAAAGCGGATATTATTTTATTTTAGAACATTCGGATATAAGTGTTCCTGCAACTTTGTATGTCAAGCCACTTTATATAGACAATTTATGGAGGAAAATCACAGGAGAGACAGAAGAAACGGAAACTTCAATTGAAGGTGTAAGATTGATGAAATTTCCTTTGTTTAAGGATATAAATGAGCAGAGTCATAATTGCGGGTATAGTTTGGATAAAATAAGACACTATTCAGAAGAGGAGACAAAAAAAGTCTGGGACGACACATTCCAGCAACTTGAAGATGTTGTGAATCGTTTTCTTCAAGAAAACCCCGACCCCGATTCCTATTTCCCTGGGGAGGACGTTTGTGAGGAAGAGTATACTCTTTTGACTTATTTACACTCCGGAGACAAACAAAAAGTTCTGAAGACGATAGCGAAGTTTAGAGATAAAGACATAAAAATATATTATCGTAATGAAGATCCCAAAGAAGATGAAAAATCCGACATCCACGTCTACGATGCAATGGCAAGTTGGCGGTTGGAAAACTATGATAAAATAGAAGCATGGTGCAAGAAAAATTAGAATTTGCTGCTTGTTGGGGCTCAACAAACGCTTCATGTTCTGTATAATTTTACATCTTCTGCATATTTTTTAATGTTTTTTAAACAGAAAACAGTATTTTTATTAATTTTGGCATTGGAAAGCCACAAACAAATTTGTTTCCGGAAACTTTAACGGAGAAATAATAGGTGAAAAACACATATATTTTTACCACGTTGTTTGTATTCAATGTCGTTTATGACATGTTTTCCTACATCAACAATGAAGTTGCATTTTGTGATGCAATTCCATTTGTGAAACTAAAAAAAAATAATAAGGAAAATTTAATTAATTTGAAAATGTCT
>CAMJFV010000281.1 GCA_946405045.1 uncultured Bacteroidales bacterium
CACCCACATTGCACATTACAACAAAAAATGTGCAGAAAATTGCATAAAAATCGCTCTATTGTATGAAAAAACTATAAATGATATGATTTATTTGTTATCTTTGCACCGTTTTTGGAATTAAAGTGCACCACTAGCGGTGGACTTTAGATACAGAAAAAGACAAAAAATATGATTAAAAAGATTTTAGTTGCCAACAGAGGAGAAATAGCGATGCGTGTAATGCGCTCTTGTAAAGAGATGGGCATTAAGACTGTTGCAGTATATTCCGAGGCAGACAGAACATCGAAGCATGTTTTTTATGCAGATGAGGCATGTTGTATAGGACCAGCCGCATCAAGAGAGAGTTATCTTTGCATAGATAAAATTATTGAAGCGGCAAAACGTTTCGGTGCAGATGCTATCCACCCAGGATACGGA
This sequence comes from uncultured Bacteroidales bacterium, assembly GCA_946405045.1. GTDB lineage: Bacteria > Bacteroidota > Bacteroidia > Bacteroidales > Paludibacteraceae > UBA1723. The sequence continues at coordinate 418 of CAMJFV010000281.1, forward strand.
TTTTTGAGTGAGAACGCTGAGTTTGCAGCACGTTGTAAGAAAGAAGGAATTATCTTCATCGGCGCACCAGCAGAGGCGATGATCAAAATGGGAGACAAAATCATGGCTCGTCAGACCATGATCGCAGCAGGAGTTCCAGTAGTGCCAGGCACACAAGAGGCATTGAAAGATGCAGACGAGGCTGTGAAGGTTGCAATGCAAATCGGTCTACCTGTAATGCTAAAGGCAAGTGCAGGTGGCGGTGGAAAAGGAATTCGCCTTGTTTGGAAAAAGGAGGAGATCGCCGATGCATTCAACACTGCTCAAAGCGAAGCCATTTCTTCATTTAACGATGGCACAATTTATATAGAGAAGTTCATTGAGACACCTCACCATATTGAGTTCCAGGTATTAGCAGACCAGCACGGCAACTGCGTACACCTGTTCGAACGTGAATGTTCAATCCAGAGAAGAAATCAGAAAGTAGTAGAAGAGAGCCCTTCCCCATTGATGACTCCAGAGGTCAGAGCCAAGATGGGAGAGATCGCTGTGCGTGCAGCAAAGGCTGTAAAATACGAAGGAGCCGGCACAATCGAGTTCCTTGTTGACGACCATCTAAACTTCTACTTCCTAGAGATGAACACTCGTCTACAGGTAGAGCACCCAATCACAGAAGAGGTTGTAGGTGTTGACTTGGTGAAGGAGCAGATCAATGTAGCAAACGGTCTTCCATTGAGATTCAAGCAGGAGGATTTGTCGCAGAGAGGACATGCAATCGAGTGCCGTATCTGTGCTGAGGATGCAGAGAACAACTTCATGCCAGACACAGGTGTCATCAAGCAGCTACAGGAGCCACTTGGTATCGGAACACGTGTGGACAGCTTTGTTTACGAGGGTTATGAGATTCCTGTGCACTACGACCCAATGATCGGTAAACTAATCGTTTGGGCTGTGACAAGAGAGTTTGCAATCGAGAGAATGAGACGTGTGCTTTACGAATACAGAATCACTGGTTTGAAGACAAACATATCTTACCTAAGAAAGATCATGGATGTGCCAGCATTCGTAGAAGGAAAGTACAACACTAAGTTCATTGCAGAGAACAACGACAAACTTAGCGAAGAAAAACTTTACGAAGCAGAAAAGAGCGAGGTTGAGGATATCGCAATCATCGCGTCATATATGGATTATATTGTGAACTTGGAGGAGAACTCGCCAAAGACAAGCGACAACCGTCCTATCAGCAGATGGAGAGAGTTCGGCAAGCGCACAAGTATGGTCAGAATCTAAAAACATGAGTCGATAAAATGGAAGTACATGTAGGAAACCGAGTGGCTGAAGTTGAACTTATCAGCAAAGAGGACAATAAAGTCACTATCAAGATTGACGACAAGACATACGAAGTCGACATCGTGATGGCAGAGAACGGAAGTTGTTCGATCATCACAAACAACGGACGAAGCTACAACGCTGAGTTTAAGAGAGAAAAGGGAGGAAAGAGCTATCAGGTGAACACTCACTTCAACACTTTCCCTGTTGAAATCGTAGACCAGCAGGCTAAATATCTGCAGAACAGAAAGAAGGGCGACTCAAGCGAATCGCAGGATCGTGTATTCTCACCAATGCCAGGTAAGGTTGTCAAGATACTTGTACAGAAGGGAGAGGAAGTCAAGAACGGTCAGAGCGTAATCGTTGTTGAGGCGATGAAGATGCAGAGCGACTACAAAGTGAAAAGAGATTGCATTATCAAGGATATCCTAGTGAAAGAGGGCGACGTGATCAACGGAGACCAGACACTTATCACATTGATGGACATTCCAGAGAATGCTTAATTCAAATAATTAACTATGAGAGACAGAAAAGTAGTACTCGACGAATTTAACGAGTTTAGCCGTATCGCAGAGCTAGGCGGAGGTCAGGATAAGATCGACAAGCAGCACGAGCAAGGTAAACTTACTGCTAGAGAAAGAATTGATGTTCTTCTTGACAAGGGTACATTTGTAGAGATCGATAAGTTTGTTATCCACAACTGTTCTAATTTCGGTCTTGATAAGAAAAAAATCAGCGGAGACGGTATTGTTTCAGGCTACGGTAAAATCGACGGTCGTTTGGTATACGTATATGCATACGACTTCACAGTGCTTGGAGGTTCATTAAGCCGTACAAACGCTAACAAGATCACAAAGGTGCAGCGTCTTGCTTTGAAGATGGGTGCTCCTATCATCGCAATCAACGACTCTGGTGGTGCTCGTATCCAGGAGGGTGTTTCTGCCCTTGCAGGTTACGGTGACATCTTCTACCAGAACACAATATCTTCAGGTGTAATTCCTCAGATCTCAGTTATCATGGGTCCATGCGCAGGAGGTGCTTGCTACTCTCCAGCATTGACTGACTTCATCTTCATGGTGAAGGAAAAGAGCCACATGTTCGTTACTGGTCCAGACGTTGTAAAGACTGTAACTCATGAGGATATCGACAAAGAGGGTCTAGGTGGAGCTGCGGTACACGCTTCTAAGAGTGGTGTCGCTCACTTCGTAGGTGATACAGAAGAGGACACATTGATGATGGTTCGTGAGCTATTGAGTTTCTTGCCTTCTAACAACTTTGAGGAGTGTCCATTCGCCAACACAATGGATGATCCAATGCGTGAGGACGAGTCGTTGAACGACTTGATTCCAGAGGATCCAAGCAAGCCATACGATATGATCGAGCTTATCGAGAGCATCGTCGACGACGGTAATTTCTTCGAAGTTCACAAGCATTTCGCTCAGAACATCATCGTTGGTTTCGCCCACATGGCAGGCAAGACAGTCGGTATCGTGGCAGACCAGCCAGCATTCCAGGCAGGTGTACTTGACATCGACTCTTCAGATAAGGCAGCCAGATTCATTCGTTTCTGCGACTGTTTCAACATTCCAATCGTCACTCTAGAGGACGTTCCTGGATTCCTACCAGGCTGCACTCAGGAGCACAACGGTATCATCCGTCACGGAGCTAAGATCGTTTACGCTTACGTTGAGGCTACAGTGCCTAAAGTCACACTTATCACTCGTAAGGCTTACGGTGGTGCTTACATCGTGTTGGCTTCTAAGAACATCGGTACTGATGTCAACTTGGCTTATCCAAGTGCAGAGATCGCAGTGCTTGGTGCTGAAGGTGCAGTAAACATTCTTTACCGCAAGCAGACTGGCGAGGAGAGAGCTCAGACATTGGCAGAGTATGAGAAGACATTCTCTAACCCATACCGTGCTGCAGAGCTTGGATATGTTGATGAGATCATCCTTCCTGCTCAGACACGTCAGAAGATTATTCAGAGTTTGGATATGGCGCAGACAAAGAATCGCCAGAACCCAGCAAAGAAACACGGAAACATTCCACTATAAAATTAA
>CAMJFV010000282.1 GCA_946405045.1 uncultured Bacteroidales bacterium
CCTTGTTGAGTTGCACAGCTATACTGTTGATTGAACGAGCCATAGCCGTTTTCAGAGTCAACTTTTCTCCGGAGAATATACCGTTGGCATTCTGTGGTTGCCAAAGCACAGGTTTTCCGTCTTCCTCAGTCATCCATGATGTGATTGAGTCTGTACGGATGTCGCATGGAGACATTCCTTTTCTGATTGCCTGTGAATAGACAAATAGTTTGAATGTTGATCCGGGCTGACGTTTGGCAAGCACTTTATCGTATTGCCAGTAGTTGTAATCCACGTCGCCGACCCACGCCTTCACCAAACCAGTCTGAGGCTCGATAGCCACGAAACCGCAGTGTAGGAATTTGACCATGTGGCGAAGCGAGTCGAGACTGCTCATCACTGTATCTTTCACACCTGTTTTGTAGCTGAATATCTTCATCTTGTGAGGCTTGTTGAGACAAGCATAGATGGAGTCTTTGTTGCCGTCGTATCTTTTTGAAAGAGATTTGTAAAGAGCTGTTTTGCGGACTGTCTCGTCGATGAAAGTAGTCATCTCATTCTTATTACGGTCACGCCAAGGGTTTTGTTTGCCCCAGTTTTTGAAGAAACGCTTTTGGTTTTCCTCCATTTGTTTCGACACTGCCTGCTCAGCATAACGTTGCATACGGGAGTCGATAGACGTGTAGATCTTCAGACCGTCGGTATAAAGATTAACATTATTCTCGTCGCACCATTCCTGAAGTTCATTGCTCACCGCATCACGGAAGTAGAGAGCAATTCCGTCGAGATTGGATTCCGACTTGAAATTCAGAGTGAAAGGCACAGCCAGGATAGAATCACACTGTTCCTGAGTGATCATCTTGTGAGAGACGAGGTTGTTGATGATAATCCTACGTCTACGCTCATTGTTTTCCGGATTACGGACAGGATTATAATAAGTAGTGGCCTTCAGCAGACCGATGATGCAGGCCGACTGTTCCCAGTTAAGTTTTTTAGGAGTAGTGTTGAAGTAAGTCTTAGCCGCCGCTTTGATTCCGTATGCGTTTGAACCGAAATAGACAGTGTTGAGATACATCTTAAGAATCTCCAATTTAGTGAATCTTTCCTCAATACGTTTTGCTGCATTCCACTCTTTAATCTTAATAATCAACGTCTTTATACCTGGCACCTTACATAAGATGCCATTATTATATGTGGAACGCATTTTGAAAAGATTCTTGGCAAGCTGTTGAGTGATTGTGCTGGCGCCACGGGCGTTACCAAGCAAAGCATCCTTGAAAGCGCCGAGCAAACCAGAATAGTCGACACCGTGATGTTCGAAGAAACGTTCATCCTCAGTATGGACAAGTGTGATCAGCAATTCATCAGAAATATCTTCGATCTCTACGGAAGAACGGTTTTCAGTGAAGTACTTACCTATAAGCACCCCGTCGTCGCTATAAATTTCAGAAGCCTCAACAGAATTAGGGTTGGCAAGCACCTCCGTTGAAGGAGATTCACCAAACATCCATAGGAAATTCACGTCGACTGCCTTAATAAATAGGAATAAAAGCAATATCAGCGACGCGATTGCAGTAAGGACCTTAACATACCATTTTCTCTTGAACGCATCTTTAAAAATAGTCCAATATTTTTTGAACGCGACTGAAAAGATGCCCCAATACTTATTGAACACAACCATAAAGTTGGCCCAATATTTCTTCAAATCTTCAGAAGTCATTTGTCTGTTTTAAGTTGTATCAAATATCAATAATACAAAGATATGAGAAAAATTGGTTTATTCAAATTCATTTTATGTGCTATTTTAATTTTGGGGGTTAGAGGGTTGGGGTTAGAGTTTATAGTTGTTTAATGGCAAATGAGATTTTTTTGGCAAGGAGATTATGAAAAAAAATAAAATATATCGATGAAAATTGTCGTGTCTGAATGTTTTTTTTGAAATTTAAATGTTTTTGACGGTGCATGATATATAAATTCAATAAATTTTTCCGTCTTTGATGTTGATAGTTTCATAAATTAGTTATATTTGCATAGTTTTTGAAAAATAGTAAAAGGAATTTTAATGAGTACACTTGAAGAAAAAGAGACTCTTACACAGCCTGAAAATGCGCAAGAAACTGCAGCATCTGATAATCTATTAGCTGAAAATGAGGTCGTTATGACAGATGCGGAGGATCAAGAAATTGTTGATTATTCTTCATTTAGTGAGGCGGAGTTGGTAGAAAAAGCCCGCACTTTGATAACAGAATGTAAGGGTAGTGTTAGCGCTATCAAGAGGGATATAGAAGATATTAAGAGTTGCTACTATAAGAGCTACAATCAAAATATAGATAAGATTAGAAGTGAGCAGGCAGAAGGTGGAGAAAACGCTGAACCTGTAGAGCTTCCTGCTGATGAGTTCAAGTCTGTATACGTTGTTTACCAGCGTAGAAAGAAAGAGGAGCAGGCCCAGAAAGAAGCCGAGATGGAGAAGAACCTTAAGGCTAAGTTGGCTTTGATCGACAGACTTAAAGAGTTGGCTCAGAATTCAAAAGATGCCCGTCAGGATTTCAACGCATGTCGTGAGATTCAGAACGAGTGGAAGAATATAGGTGCAGTACCACAAGCTAAAGCTGACGAGGTGAATGGCAACTATAAACTTTGGATTGAGACATTCTATGATTCTTTGAGTGCGGCTAACGAGTTGAGAGACTTGGATTTCCGCAAGAACTTGGAGGAGAAGATCTCTATCTGTGAACTTGCAGAGGGATTGGCTGAGAACAAAGATGTAGTGGACTCATTCAGAAAATTGCAGTACTACCACGAAAGATGGAAAGAGATCGGTCCTGTTGCACGTGAGAAACGTGAGGAACTATGGGAGCGATTCAAAGAGGCGACTGCAGCTGTAAACAAGCGTCACAGAGAGTATTTTGAGCAGATTCATGCGAAAGAGGAGCAGAATTTGGTAGAGAAGACAAAGCTTTGTGAAGAAGTTGAGAATGCAAAAGTAGAAAACGAAGAGAGCTTCGACTGTTGGCAGAAGATGACAGAGTTCATCGTCGCTAAGCAGGAGGAGTGGAGAAAGATAGGTTTCGCGCCAAAGAAAGATAACGACAAGATCTATGAGAGATTCAGAGCCGCATGTGATAAGTTCTTTGTGGCAAAGAATGAGTTTTTCAAGAAGATGAAAGACACTCAGTCGGAGAACTTGAAGAAGAAGATATCTTTGTGTGAGATCGCTGAATCGTTGAAAGACAGCAAAGATTGGAAGGAGACAACCAACAAGTTTGTTGAGATCCAGAAGGAGTGGAAGACAATCGGTCCTGTTCCACGTAAGAATTCAGATGCTGTTTGGAAGAGATTTTTGGCAGCGTGCGATTATTTCTTTGAGCAGAAGGAGGCAGATTTCGCAAGCAGAAAGTCGGAAGAATCAGTTAATTTGGAGAAAAAGAAGGATTTGATTGAAAGAATCAAAGGACTTCAGATTGAAGGCAACGACAATGCATTCGCTGATTTCAAGAAGCTTTTGGCAGAGTGGAATTCAATCGGTCACGTTCCATTCAAGGAGAAGGATAATATTTATAAGAAATACAAATCTACAATTGATGAGGTGTTCGACAAGTTGAACAAAGACCGCAGCATCAACAGATTGGATTTCTTCAAGACTAATATTGAGACATTGGCAAGCCAGGGTATGGCGAAGGTCAACAATGAGCGCAAGAGATTGCAGAAATTGGTTGAGAACTTCAATTCTGAGATTGCCACTGCAGAGAACAATATCGGATTCTTCTCAAAATCTTCAAAGGGAGCATCTCCATT
>CAMJFV010000283.1 GCA_946405045.1 uncultured Bacteroidales bacterium
AAGGTGGCCCGAGAGTTTGCTGATTTGAAACCAGAACAGACTCTATACGATTTGTATACAGGAACAGGAACTATCGCATGTTTCTGTGCCGGACGTGTGAAGAAAGTAGTCGGTATTGAGTATGTGCCAGAGGCTATTGAAGACGCGAAAATCAATGCGGCCAACAATAATATTGACAACGCTACCTTCTTTGCTGGAGACATGAAGGATATCCTGACTGACGATTTCGTCGCTCAACATGGACGTCCGGATGTCGTGATCACAGATCCACCACGTGACGGTATGCATCAGGATGTGATCAAGGTATTGCTTAACACAGCTCCGGAAAAGATCGTTTATGTCAGCTGTAATCCAGCCACTCAGGCTCGAGATTTGACTCTTCTTGATGAGAAATATAAAGTTGTGAAGGTGCGTCCTGTGGATATGTTCCCTCACACTCATCATGTGGAGAATGTGATCCTTTTGGTTAAGAGATAAGATATTATGTAATTGGCGGGTTCTAAAATCCGCCTTTTGCAATTAAAAATCGGTTATAAAATTAGAACTTTATGTTATTTAGAATCTTGTTATATGCTATTGTGGCGGAAATTTATATTTTCTTCAGATATGTCTGGAGAAGATGTAAATGGTCCACTAAAATACTGTATACGATATTCTCAATGCTTACTTATGTTTTTTCGGTGTTGTTGTTTAGAAATTATTTTATAACTGATTCAGTGTCTGAACTATATGAAATAGGCATTATCTTGGGTGTTTTTCTATCCTTGTTTGTCAGTAAAATGCTTTTTTCTATAGTTGATGTCTGGACTCTTATATTCAAGACCAAGGTTTTGAAAAGAGTCGCGTTTGGAGTGGCAGCTTTGGCTTTCTTGTCATGTATGTATGGTATGACGATTGGAAGATTCAATATGTCTGCCAAACGGGTTACTGTTGAAAATAAAAGTCTGCCTCATAATTTTGATGGTTATAAGATCCTGCACATCTCGGATCTTCACCTGTCAGGTTTTTATGGTGATGAAAAGATTGTCTCGGAGTGGGTGGATATGATGAATGCGGAAAATCCGGATATTATCTGTTTCACTGGAGATATGGTCTCTGTATTTGTGGATGAGATGCTTCCTTATATGGATGCGTTAAAACGCTTGAAAGCGAAAGATGGCAAATATGCGATTCTGGGAAATCACGATTATGGCGATTATCATAGATGGAATTCATTAGCAGAAAAAGAGGCTCATGGTGAGAGACTGAAATCGATGATCAGATCTGCAGGTTTTGATCTTTTGATTGACGAATTCAGATTATTATCAAAAGGAGGCGATACTTTGGCTGTAGTTGGTGTTGAAGACAGGGGTGTGTCGCCACGACAAGATAAGAATGGAAATCTGGATAGAGCAGAGACCGGGTTGAATGTCGACACGAGACTCCTTCTTTCTCATGATCCTGATCTTTGGGATATGCATCTTAATGGTGACACTAAATATTTCTTGACACTGTCTGGCCATACACATGCTATGCAGGCAGGGATAGAGATTGGAGATTGGGAGTTTTCTTTATCTTTTTTGAGATATCCATATTGGCATGGCCTTTATGAAAGAAATGGCAACCAAATCTTTGTTAGCAGGGGAATAGGATGCACTGTAATTCCTATGAGATTTGGTATGACTCCTGAATATGTGGTCATTACATTGAAGAAATGATGATGTTTTTGAATTATTTGAAATCTTAGTTGTGGTTTTCACATGTTGTTATCAGTTGAATTTCAAAAGATAAAAAGAAAGAGAATCACGGAATTTTATATTAAACGAATTTAAATTACGTAATTTATGTTGGGCAGATTTTTCTTCCTTTCTTTGCTGGCGATATTGCCGGACATTTACATATTTTTCCGTTATGTATGGAAAAAATGCCAGTGGCGCACTCAAGTCCTTTATACAGTGTTCTCTCTGTTGTGTATTGTTTTGTTGGTTTTGATGTTCGGCCTTTATTCTTCGTCAGAATCAGCGGCGACGTTATATAAGGCAAGTATGGTGATGAATGCTCTTATTGCTTTGTATGTCGCAAAACTGTTTTTTACTTTTGTCGATGTCTGGACTTTGTTGTTTGATTCAAAGATTTTGAGACGAGTGGCGTTTGGATTGGCGGCATTGGGTTTCATAACATATGCGTATGGAGTCATGTTGGGACGATTCAATATGTCTGCCAAATATATAACTGTAGAAAACAAGTCATTACCGCAGCATTTTGACGGTTATAAAATCCTTCATATTTCTGATCTGCATCTTGGTAGTTTCTATGGGGATGAGGAGACAGTGTCTAAATGGGTGGATATGATGAATGCGGAAAATCCCGATATGATCTGTTTTACTGGAGATATTGTTTCTATTCTTGCCGACGAGATGGCTTCCCATGTGAGTGCGTTGAAAAGACTGAAAGCCAAAGATGGTAAGTTTGCTATTTTGGGTAACCATGATTATGGTGATTATCATAAGTGGGCGAATGAGGAGGCCCGGAATACAAACTTTGTCAAGACGCAGAACTATGTGAGTCAGGCAGGTTTTGAACTGTTGTTGAATGAAAACAGAACTGTATATAGGAATGGGGATTCAATATCAGTGGTCGGAGTAGAGAATTGGGGCCAGCCTCCTTTCCCTCAGTATTGTGATTTGAAAAAGGCCGAGACGGGAGTCGCATCGTCTACACGCATCCTTCTTTCCCATGATCCTGATTTTTGGGAGTATCAGCTTGAAGGCAACAATGATTATTTTTTGACACTGTCTGGACATACACATGCAATGCAGTTTGGAATAGAAATTGGAGATTGGGAAATCTCACCGTCTTCCTTGAGATATCCATATTGGCATGGCCTTTATGAAAGAAATGGCAGACAGATTGTTGTGAGCCGAGGAGTCGGATGTGCAGGTATGCCGGTGAGAGTGGGAATGACTCCTGAATATGTGGTTATTACATTGAAAAAATAAAATGAAAGTATCAGAATTAGCTAAATATCTTGATAATGAGTTTCCATTGTCGCTTCAGGAAAGTTATGACAATTGTGGTCTGCAGGTTGGCGACGGGAATTTGGAAGTCTCGGGAGTTCTTTTGGCGATAGACGTTGTGGAAGCCACTTTGGATGAGGCTGTGGAGAAGGGGTGCAATTTTATATTGTGCCATCATCCGTTGATATTCAAAGGGGTAAAACGAATAGCAGGAAAAAATTACATTGAGCGAATCCTGCACAAAGCGATCAAGAAAGACATCGCTATTTACGCTGCCCATACCAATGCAGATAAGATTATCGGAGGAGTGAGCTATAAGATGGCTGAAAAATTATCGCTTGTGAATGTGGCTCCGTTAGAGGCTGAAAATGAGCAGGTTTACAAAGTAGTTGTGTATGTTCCTGTAGCTGACAAACAGAAAGTTTCTGATGCTGTGTATGCAAACGGTGGAGGCACGATCGGAGCCTATGATTGTTGCAGTTTTTCTGTAGACGGTGCTGGCACGTTCAAAGCCAACGAGGGTTGCAATCCCTATGTTGGCAATATCGGGGAGATACACGTGGAGAAAGAGAGCAGGGTGGAGTATGTTGTCAGCCGACGCAATCTGTCGAAAGTGTTGCATGCGGTAGAAGAGGCTCATCCGTATGAAGAACCGGCGATAGATGTGATAAAACTTGAAAACACCATCGTCGCAGCTGGAATGGGAGTTGTTGGAGATTTGGATACTCCCGTCGCACCGATAGAATTCTTGAAACGTGTGAAAGAAACTTTCC
>CAMJFV010000284.1 GCA_946405045.1 uncultured Bacteroidales bacterium
AGATAGAAATCGTTTTTTCATGGTCTGTTGTGTATGGTAATATTGTGTGTACGAGACAAAATCTACATGATTTTGCCCATAATTTTCGAAACCAAAAATAAAAAAATCATAATTCAAGATATTTTCAGATGAAGATAAATGCTTGATAAATATTTATGTGCATGCTGTTTGGTACATTTGACACGGATGGAAACGAATGTCATTGGGCAGGATTGCATGCATGTTTTGCAAATATTAATCAGAATCTTTATCCCACGAACCTGGAACCCGTAGAGACGCACGGACGTGCGTGTCGCCATTATAATGTGTGGTTATGATTAATATTATGGGTGATGTTCGTTTTGAAATATGTGATTGTGATTAATAATGCGTACGTTTTTGAGAATGGATGCCCGTGATTAATTCGCATGATTGATTATATGCATAATTGTTATTACACGCACGTCCGTGCACCTCTACGTGTGGGCAGTGATGTTTCCGTAATTTTTTATAATTCGTGTTAAATCATAATATTATTCAAATTTTTTTCTGCCTAATCCCTCGTTTTGCACACCTTTAGTTTTATCTTTGTAGGATAGGAGAAATGTGTATGTATATAATTAGGGTATTATTGTGTATTTTGATGTTCACAGAGGTATCTGTGGCATTGGCTGAAACAGTGGATTTTATCACAGTTTCTGAACTCAACAAGGCTCGTAAAAAAAAGAGTTTTGTTGATGTGGATCATATGCTAAACCGTAAGGGATGGCTTGCTGTGTCTCCGGAGAAACTTGGTGACAATAATGTGTCTGCGTTGGAGTGGACTTATGGCATTGATTATAAGATCTCTTTTGAACGTTCTTGGAAGCGTCTTTGCAATGTTGTCATGACCACTACAAAGTTTAATGCGGACAGATTCATCAATAAGAATCTGTCGAAATATCGTTTGGTATTACAGACTCGCACTAAAACTTTCTATCGCAACGGTAATGAAATGGTGATGCTGAAGACGAAGGACAACTCTCATTTTGTTACGCTTACGTTCGCGACCAGGGATGAAGACTATTGGCGTATGATGGTGGCTACCAAGTCGGATCCGGATGTGCGTCGACTTGACACATATCAGATTGGAGATTATATAGAGGAAGAGGGAGGAATCCTTTTCTATGTGTCGGAAGACTATGAATATGGCTATATCCTTGCCATGACTGATGTCGGCTATGGAAAAAACTATTCGTGGGGAGCCGACAGAGTGGATATCAATGGCAAATTCCCGTACACTACGCGTGAGTGGCATGAGGCTAATTTTGATATGCAAGGAGCAGAAAACACTGCGGCTATCTGCAATTATATAGAGGAGACGATGGATAATGCAGAGTATGCGGCTCAGGCTGCCAAAGCTTATACTGCGGCTGGCAAAACAGATTGGTATCTGCCTAGTGAAGGCCAGTTGCGTACTATTAAGGACGATATCCAGCGAATCAACCGCAGACTGAAGGCGGAGGGTGGTGTGAGCATGGCCAACGCGTGGTATTGGAGCAGCACGGAGTATGATTATGTGTTTGCCTGGGCAATCAATTTTAAGAACAACATTGTCGGACGCAGTTCGAAAAGCAGTGCCGACCGTGTTAGAGCCGTCCGCACAATCCGTATAGAGGATTAATCGCCCGTAGAGACGCACGGTCGTGCGTCTAATCGATCCCCGTGATGCCGTGCGTCTCATGAAGTTTTTAAAAAATATATACGTTTTCGTAAATAATAATAGATGGAAAATAAATTCGTTCACCTTCATGTCCATTCTCATTATTCTATTTTGGATGGAATGAGCAAGGTGCCTGACTTGATTGACAAATGTCTGAGAACAGGCATGAATGCTATGGCTTTGACAGACCATGGCAACATGTTTGGTATCAAGGAGTTGACAGACTATGCGATCAAGGTAAACAAGAAAACTAAAGGTGCTATTGGTGAACAACAGGCTATCTTGGATAATCCGGAATCTACAGATGAGGCTAAAGCCGCCGCTACGGAGGAGATCGCCAAACTGAAGAATAAGATTTTCAAACCGATTATCGGTTGCGAGTGTTATTGCGCGCGTAGAAAACACACTGATCACGACAATACATTCCGTATTGATGAGGCTGGCAAAAGTATTATTGCTGACTCCAGCGGTTGGCACTTGATCTTAATTGCCAAAAATAAACATGGTTATCAGAATCTTTGTAAAATTGTATCCAAGGCTTGGGTCGACGGTTATTACAACCGTCCTCGTATCGACAAGGATCTGCTTGTGCAGTATCATGAGGATCTGATTGTTTGCTCCGCATGTCTGGGAGGTGAACTTCCAAAGAAGATCATGTCTGATGATCTGGAAGCGGCGGAGGCTACTGCTAAATGGTTCAAGGATCTGTTTGGCGACGACTACTACATAGAAATCCAACGTCATAAGACGGATAAACCTAATGGCAACACAAGTGTGTATGAGGCTGAGCAGAGAGTGAATCCGCAGCTGGTGGCTATCGCACAGAAACTTGGCATTAAGGTGGTCTGCACCAACGACGTGCATTTCGTGGAGGAGGAACACTCTGAGGCCCATGAAAGATTGGTATGCTTGTCGACGGGAAAACTGTTGAGCGATCCGCAGCGTATGACATATACTAAGCAGGAGTGGCTGAAAACTCCCGATGAAATGGCTGAAATCTTCAGTGATATTCCTGAAGCTCTTGAAAACACTCTTGAAGTCGCAGACAAAGTTGAAGTCTACAGTATCGAGTCTGACCCTATCATGCCTAAGTTCCCAATTCCAGAGGATTTCGGAACGGAGGAGGAGTACCGTCAACGCATCACTGAGAAAGAATTGTTTGATGAATTCACTCAGGATGAGAACCATAATGTTGTGTTGAGTCAGGAAGACGCGGAGAAGAAAATCAAAAAACTCGGTGGATACGACAAACTTTACCGTATCAAACTCGAAGCCGACTATCTTAACAAACTTGCGTGGGAGGGTGCTCACATGCGTTACGGAGAGAATCTGACTGAAGAGCAGACCGAACGTATCGTGTTTGAACTTCATATCATGAAGACGATGGGATTCCCAGGCTACTTCTTGATTGTGATGGACTATATTCGCGCCGCACGTGAAGAGTTGGGTGTCAGTGTGGGACCGGGTCGTGGATCCGCCGCTGGTTCGGTGGTGGCATACTGCTTGAAGATCACCGACGTCGACCCATTGAAATATGACCTTCTATTTGAGCGTTTCTTGAATCCGGACCGTATCTCATTGCCCGATATCGATGTCGACTTCGATGATGATGGTCGTGGTAAGGTCCTTGATTGGGTTACAGAAAAATATGGAAAAGAGAAGGTGGCGCATATCATCACATACGGAACAATGGCGACGAAGAGTTCCATTGCCGACGTCGCTCGTGTGCAGGATGTGCCGTTGAGCCTTTCCAACCAGATGAAGAAATGGGTGCCAGACGCATTCGATGATAGTCTTGCTGATCCTAAAACAGGAAAAGTGCCGAAGGTGAATTTGAAAAACTGTTTCAAATATGTGCCGGAGATGCGAGATGCGTTGGAAGGAAATGATGAGCAGATCAAGTCGACTCTTATCTATGCGTCGCAGCTTGAAAACACTATCCGCCAGACAGGTATCCATGCTTGTGGTGTGATCATCGGTGCCGGCGACCTTACCAACTGGGCTCCGATCTCAACTGTGGAGGATAAGGAAACCAAAACGAAGGTGATGGTTACTCAGTACGACGGACATGTGATTGAGTCGGTC
>CAMJFV010000285.1 GCA_946405045.1 uncultured Bacteroidales bacterium
ATCGGAGATAACGTTCCAGACCTGGTAAGTCGTTACCAAAAAGCAGGCTACCCCATCGTCTACGCAAACACAGCAGGATTCAAAGGAAACAATCTCTTCGGACATGAGGCTGTTGTAGATGCCATCATCGACCAATTCGTAGGAGATTATGACGGAGAAAAGAAGAAAGGTCTTGTAAACCTTTGGTTTGAGACTCCTTATTACAACCATAACTGGAGAGGTGACTATCAAGAACTTGCCCGTATCCTACGTGGTGCAGGCTTAGAGGTGAACGTGCTTTTCGGCCCTGAAAACCCAGGTGTTGAAGCATGGAAGAAAATTCCACAGGCTCAATTCAATCTTGTCGTTTCACCATGGGTTGGTGTCAAGAATGCGGAACATCTGCAAAAGAAATACAATCAACCATTCCTACATATTCCAGAAATACCTGTAGGAGAAGAGGCGACAGCGAAGTTTATCCGTCAGGTAGTCGAGTATGCAGGAATCGACAAGACTCAATCAGAAGAGTTCATCAAACAGGAGGCTGAGATCTATTACTACTACCTTGAGCACTTCTCTGAATTCTTCGCAGAATACTGGTATGGAATGCCAAGTGAGTTTGTTGTGACAGCAGATGCGGCATACGCATTGGCTTATTCTAAATTCTTGGCAGACCAGATCGGTTTGATTCCAAAGAAGGTGATCATCACAGACAAGACTCCAGAAAAGTTCCGTCCAGCAATTTCAGACTACTTCAAAAACAACATCTCTGAAGGCGTTAGTATTGATGTCGTATTCGAAGAGGATGGATACGAAGTAGAAAAACTGATTGAGGAGGTAAATTTCACATCTGGAAAGCCATTGATTCTCGGCACATCTTGGGAATTGACTCTTGCCAACAAGAAAGGAGCATTGTTCTTTGAGATCTCTACTCCATCGTCGGAGACTCTCATCATCAACCGTTCTCACATCGGTTATAAAGGAGCATTGCAATTCTTGGAACGTATCTACAGTGCTTCCGTAGGAGGCAAATAACCAAATAAAAAGAAGAGTTCATATTAAATGTAAAGTATCTTACATTTTTGTCTCTTATATAGTTAGTGGACGAAGCCGTTTTAGAGCTGCTGTTGGAATAAAATCCAATATAAAGTTCTAAAACGGTGATTTTTTTGTTTGAACCATCATGGTTAATTGGCTAATACATATAAAATTAACTGTTCTTCTACCCTATTTTCACCACTTTCTTATCAAATATTCTGCAAAAACAGAATTTTGAGCCAACCAAAAGAAAGAAAATCTACACAACAAGCCTTATATAGTGTTATATTCCTTATTTTCGCTTTTTATTGGGCAGGACTCAATATCGCCATACCTTTGTATCAGAAAAATAAAAGTAAAGAAAATGGCAAGACTAAATAACATACAGAACATTATAGTCGCAGCAATCAAGTCGCTTCTGAACGAGGTTGTTGGCCATTCTCTTATTGTCGAAAAATCATTCGCATACATTATATCTTTCACTTCTAACAAACCATGTATGCGATGTTGTATGAATGAGTGTTGTTGTCGATGTTGTATGCCAGTGTGTTGAAATTTAAACTGGTCTTTTAAACATCAAGATTCCATCTTATAATCTAAAATCAAGTATTTTCTGACAATTGAAACTATTGGTTTCAAGCAGCTGTATTTTGCAATCGCCAAATACGCAAAACAATCATTTTCAGATACTTACATTTTAGAAAATCAAAAAAGAAAATCATCAAAAGAATATCTGATATGGCAATTTACAGAAATGTTTTGGATATGATTGGCAACACGCCAATCGTTGAACTTACAAAATTGAATACAGGAAAGAGCAACCTCTTCTTGAAACTGGAAAATCAGAATCCAGGAGGAAGCATAAAAGATCGTACAGGCTTGAACATGATTGTACAAGCAGAGAAACGAGGAGATATCCATCCCGGTCAACTTATAGTAGAAGCCACAGCTGGCAACACTGGGTTGGGATTGGCGTTGACCAGTCGAATGAAGGGGTACAAACTTCTGTTGGTGATTCCTAATAAGATGAGCATTGAGAAAATCAACCATCTCCGTGCACTTGGAGTCGAAACCGTAATTACAAGAAGCGATGTCGGCAAAGGACATCCTGAATATTATCAGGATTTGGCAGCACGAATCGCAAAAGAACGTGGAGGATACTACATCAACCAATTTGAGAACCCAGACAATCCTGAGACTCACGTGTTGAGCACAGGTCCTGAAATTTGGGAACAGATGGAACACAAAGTAGACGCGGTAGTGGTAGGAGTCGGTTCAGCAGGAACATTGACTGGATTGACAAAATTCTTCAAGAAAGTAAGTCCACAGACAGAATTTATTTTGGCAGACCCCAAAGGTTCAGTTCTAGCCGATTACATCAATCTGAAGAAGCTACGCAATGATGCAGGATCATGGTTTGTCGAGGGAATCGGTGAAGATTACATTCCCAAACTGGCTGATTTCGACTTGGTTAAAAAAGCTTACGAAGTGACAGATGAAGAAAGTTTCACAGCCGCTCGACTTCTGTTAAGAGATGAGGGAATCTTGGCAGGTTCGTCGACAGGTACACTTCTGAGCGCTGCCCTACGCTACTGCCAGGAGCAGACAACTCCAAAACGTGTTGTCACTCTAGCATGCGACAGCGGCAACAAATATCTTTCTAAGATGTTCAACGACGAATGGTTGAAAGATAAAAACCTGACTCTCAATTTATAATTCTTAATTTTTAACTTTTTAATTGATAAAACTTATGGCTATCGGATTTTCAACAAGGGCAATACACAATGGTGAGGAGCCCGATTTCAGAGCAGGAGCAAGTGGCGACGTTGCCGTTCCTATACATTTGTCTACAACTTTTGCACGATTAAAAGCAGGCAGTCCTACAGCAGGATATGAGTATACACGTAGTCTCAACCCTACACGTAAAGCATTGGAAGAGAAGCTGGCATCTTTGGATGGAGCTAAATATGGTCTTGCATTCTCATCTGGTTTGGCTGCAGCGTCGACTGTCATCATCTCACTTTTGAAAGCAGGCGACCACGTGATCGGATTCGATGATCTGTATGGAGGCACAAGACGTCTATTGAGCAACGTCTTCGTGAATTTCAATATCTCGGTATCGTATGTCGACGCTACTGTCCCAGAGAACATTGAGAAAGCAGTGAAGCCAGAATCAAAACTGATCTGGATAGAGTCGCCAACAAACCCATTGTTGAAGATCGCCGACATCAGAGCCATCGCTAAGATCGCAAAGAAGCATGGACTTATCTTGGTGGTAGACAACACATTCCTATCTCCTTATTTCCAGAGACCACTTGATTTGGGAGCCGACGTGGTGGTTTACAGCACCACTAAATACATCGGTGGACACAGCGACGCATTGGGCGGTTCCGTCGTCTTGAATAATGAAGAATATTACAAAAAGATCGCTTACAATCAGAATGCGGTAGGAGCTGTACTTTCTCCATTCGACAGCTATTTGACATTACGTGGAGCTAAGACGCTTGCTGTACGTATGGAGCAGCATCAGAAAAATGCGTTGGCATTGGCTGAATTCCTTCAGAAATCACCAAAAATCAAACGTGTGCTTTATCCTGGATTGAAAAATCATCCACATCATGATATAGCAGCGTCGCAAACAACTGGTTTTGGAGGTGTGCTATCATTCGAATTGGAAGGAACTCTTGCTGATGCAGAAAACTTCCTTTCAAAACTTAAACTCTTCTCTACAGCTGAGAGCCTTGGAGGA
>CAMJFV010000286.1 GCA_946405045.1 uncultured Bacteroidales bacterium
TATCAGAAGGGTATCATGGATGCCGACGATTTTGACAGATTCAAGGACAGTTTCAAGACCATCCGTATAAAAGGAGACGATGCGAATGCTTTTGTTGAGATGCCTTTGAATTCCGTCTACACACCTAAAACGGCTTACGAACATATCCTGAACAAAGCTCCTTCGTCGTTGGATAAGGAGATTTTGAGCCGTTATGATATAGACAGAATGCTTTTTGTGAATCTTATTTATGATGAGAAAATCAGTGAGTTGGCTCGTCAGGATATTATAAAGAGTGTGATCACAACGATCGGAGCTGTCAAGGAGGGTGAGAAAATCGTAGATAAGGGAGATAAGATCACAGATAAGGTTTACAGCAAACTGACAAGTCTGGAGCGCGCTATCGAGAATGGAGAGGGTGATTCGTCCAACCGTTATTTGGTGAAGATAGGTCAGGTGATCATCGTGTCGATTTGTCTTTTGACATTCTATTTTTATTTGACACTATTCCGTACCCGTTTCATTCAGGAGCGACGCAATGTTGTGTTTATGCTTCTGATGATTCTTTCACTATGTGGTCTGACATCATTTGTGGTCCGCTATTCTCCTGATTGGGTCCATGCTATTCCGTATGCCATTCTGCCGATAGTCATAGCGACGTTCTTCGATACCCGAACGGCATTGTTCATGCATAATACGACGGTGCTGATATGCTCGTTCATCGTGCATGAAGGAGTGGAGTTCTTGTTGATGCAGGTTGTTATAGGTATGCTTACGATCTGTATTTTGAAAGATATGTATGAGCGTTCACAGCTTGTGAAGACGGTGATTATAATATTTGCGGCATACATATTCCTGTATTTCGGCTCCACATTGATTTACACATCCAAGTGGGTTCGAATAGATGCTGTCGAGTTTGTCCAGGAGTTGGGTCCGTTTGTCATGAATGCGTTGCTGTTGCTTTTCGCATACCCACTCATATATATAATAGAAAAGACATTCAATTATGTGTCTGATGTGACGTTGGTTGAGCTAGCCAACACCAACAATCCTTTGTTGCTACAGTTTTCAGAGGTGGCTCCAGGAAGTTTCCAGCATTCAATGCAGGTTGCCAATCTTGCCGACGCTGCGGCGCGAGAGATAGGTGCAAAACCTATGTTGGTGAGAACTGGAGCTTTGTATCACGACATCGGCAAGATGGAGAATCCTGTTTTCTTCACTGAGAATCAGAGTGGTGTGAATCCGCATGACGCTTTGAATGACGAGGAGAGCAGTGCACGTATCATCATAGACCACGTCGCAAATGGATTGCGTATTGCCAAAGCGAACGGATTGCCTGAGAAAATTCAAGATTTCATTCGTACGCATCATGGCACGAGTCAGGCTAAGTATTTCTATATCAAAGCCTGCAATAAGAATCCTGACACTCCCGTCGACATCAGTAAGTTCACATATCCCGGACCACGTCCGTTCTCAAGAGAGATGGCGATTCTTATGATGTGTGACGCTGTTGAGGCCGCATCAAGAAGTTTGAAGGAATATACAGATGAAAGCATCACAAATCTTGTTTCTAAGATAATTGATTCTCAGATCGCTGACGGAGCGTTCAAGGATGCGCCGCTCACATTTAAGAATATAGAGCAGATCAAGGCAAAACTGATAGAGAAACTAAAGACAATCTATCATACAAGAGTCAGTTATCCTGAATTAAAAAAATAGAGCAATGAAGACAGAATTCGAATATACATTAGATGAGATAGAGTCAGCAGCGTCTGAAATCATCAAGGCTTTCGACGGCAGGAAAATCGTCCGTTTCATAGGAGAAATGGGAGCCGGAAAGACGACTATGATCAAATCGTTGTGCAAATTGCTTGGTGTGGACGAAGAGGTGACAAGTCCTACATTCGCTATCGTGAATGAGTACGAGGGTGCTGGATGCAGAGTGTTCCATTTCGATTTCTATCGTGTCAAGAACCAGCAGGAGGCGATTGATCTTGGTTTGGCAGACTATTTCTATTCAGGAGAATATGTGTTCATGGAGTGGCCGCAATTGGTAGACGATTTTATGCCGGATGATGTCGTTACTCTGACAATCAAGGAGATTGATCCTACAAAACGTCATGCGACAGTTGAATTTGCCTAATGATTGAGATTGCTTAGATTATGGGAAGAAGAAGGAGAAACCAAGATTCTACACAGGTGGCCAATGCCGAACAGGCTGTGGGCACTCAGGATGGACAGTTGCAAGTTGTGCCGACTCCGACTGGAAATGAAAACCAGACGGAAACAAAGAGTGTCGCAAAACCGGTGGAGGAGATTCCGTATGAGGATCGTCCAATACCAGAGGCCTATTTCCCGCCAGAAGATGAGGAGCCTGTGCAGGAGTTCATGCCTGAACCTAATATCCAGAAAACAGTTATCCCGACTGTCGCTAAATACAAGGTTGTTTCAAAAAAGGAGCTTGATGCATTGAAGTTTGAAGTCAAAACAGTTGAGACGAATGCTTCTGATTCAAAGCCTGCTGAGACAAAAGCAGAGATCGTGAAACCTGTTGCCGAAACAAAGGATATAAATTTTGATGCGTTGCAGTTTGCCAACAAACAGACTGAAACGAATCCGACCCCTAATTCGGTTGAACTTAAACAGACAGAGCAGAAAACGGAAGCCCCAAGCACTCCCGTCTATACTAAGAATTTTGATTTCAACACATTACAGTTTGAAAATAAGACTCTCTCTGCAAAAACAGATACAGCAAATTCGAATGCAGGCACATTGGTTGCTCCAATGGCAATCACTGATAGTCTGACAGCTAAGAATGATTCCGTCGCGAATGATTCATTGGCAAAAGACAGCATCGCGTTTGTTCCGGTACAGAAGCCAGAACCAAAGAGAGAAATAATTTCAATAGATGGCAAAGAGATGCCGCAGACAATCAACAACATGTGGTGGTATCATTCGTTGCTACTTGTGATTTTTGTGGCTTATGTCATAATTATCAGAGATCGAAAGAAAGCCATTTTGTCTGAGTTGATATCATTTGTCAAGCCAAACACGGATGGAAGTATCTTTGGATTTCAGTGGCTTCAAAACTCAAAATACAAATTTTTCCTTTCTGCGTTAGGTGTGGTGACAGCATCGTTATATTTGTTTTTGGCAAACAAAATGGCGATATCTGCAATTTGGATATTCTTTTTAGCGGTCACGGTCTTCGTGATAGGCAAGAAAGTCATGCTCGCATTGCTTGAGTATATCTATTTTGAAGGAGCCGACGTTGCAAGCATGTCCGGAGCTTTCATGGTGATGGTCAGACAGGCTGGTATGGCACTTATTCCAGCTGTGTTAGGATTGAGTTTTGCACCGGAAGAATACCGTGTTTATTTCATTTATTTTGGCATAATTGTCATTGCCATCGCATTTTTGGCTTTCAATTTGAAGGTAATTAGTAATTTTTTGAAAGGAATTACGTCGATTTTTTATTTGATTTTGTATCTTTGCACGCTTGAAGTAATACCCGTTGCGATATTCTTCGTATTGGGACTATTACCACGATTGTAAAAACGAGTTGTAATTTAATAGTTGCACTTATAGAAAATTTTTATTTGACATGAAGGTGAAGAAGATTTTGGTATCTCAACCAAAACCAGCAACTGAGAAGTCGCCGTATTTTGATCTTGAGTCAAAATATGGAGTTAAAATTGACTTTAGACCTTTTATTAGGGTTGAGGGTGTTACGACGAAAGAGTTTCGTGCACAGAAAGTAGATATTCTCGACCACACT
>CAMJFV010000287.1 GCA_946405045.1 uncultured Bacteroidales bacterium
TTTACAATCTTCTCAATGTTGTTATTGTTCTGTTGAGGCGTATTTGTTTGGCGTTTCGCAAATAAAGGTAAGTAAAGTAGAATTGTTGCAATGCCTCCCACTATTTTCTTTGTTATCTGCATAAAAATCTAGTTTTAATCTACATTCAGCCATTCATCAAGCAGCATTCTGGCCATAGATAGTTTTCTTGGAATCTCCGGCATCGCATGACGGTTGAACCATCTGCAGTCTACCAATTCCTCCTCCTGAACCTTGATCTCACCGCTTTCGTATTCAGCAAAGAATCCGAGCATCAGGTTGTTGGGGTATGGCCATGGCTGTGATTTATAGTAACGGATATTCTTGATTTTCAATCCAGTCTCCTCCATAACCTCGCGTCGCACCGTCTCCTCTATGCTTTCTCCCGTCTCCACAAATCCTGCGACCAATCCATAATACGGACGTTTGAAATTTTTGGATTTCGCAAGCAGAACCTCATCTTCCCCTTTGGATACAAGCACGATGATCGCTGGCTGGACAGGAGCCCAGATCTCTTTGCCACATCCTGTGCAGATGCGGCTGATATCCGTCTTCCTCACCATCTCTTTTCCACAATGTGCACAGAATCGGATATTGGTGTGGAAATTGATCAGTTCGGATGCTTTCCCAGCGGCATAATACTCTTCGAAAGGAAGAATGGAATATGAGTCACGAAGTCCTGAAAAACTGCAGGTAGACGGCAACTCTCCATCAATAGTGACAGCCTTGGCAGGAGATCCATTCAGGTCTGGCAACGTGATGATTTCCGACTTTATGGCAAATGGCACCGTCTCCGCAAACGGAATTCTATATTCATCTTCTGCTTTTTTCTCAACTACTATTTCAGATTTTTCATTGAATGCAAACCAATATGTTTTCATAATCAGAATTGTATGTAAGCCAGCAAAAAAAGAAACGCAGAGGCGATACACCTCTGCGAATTTATCATTTTGATTTTCTAATTTGATTAAGGGTGTACGAAAGTGCCGATGTTGTCGCCCGACATCACCTTCTTCAAATTACCTACGACATCCATGTTGAACACCATGATTGGCATCTTGTTGTCTTTAGCCAAAGCTGTGGCTGTGACATCCATCACCTTCAAACCACGGTTAAGGATCTCGTCGTAGCTGATCTCGTCAAACTTAGTTGCTGTAGGATCTTTCTCTGGGTCGGCTGTATAGATTCCGTCTACACGAGTACCCTTCAACATCACGTCTGCTCCGATCTCGATCGCACGGAGAGCAGAACCAGTGTCTGTCGTGAAGAAAGGACAACCTGTTCCGGCAGTCATGATTGCGATAGCTCCACTCTGCATTGTCTCTACTGCTTTGTCGCGAGTGTAGAATTCACCTATAGGCTCCATGCGGATGGCAGTCAACACCTTCGCTGGCTGGCCGATAGACGCAAGTGCGGAAGATAGAGCCATACCGTTGATTACAGTGGCAAGCATACCCATCTGGTCACCTTTTACACGGTCGAAACCAGCTTTTGCTCCGCTCAATCCACGGAAGATGTTACCTCCACCGATTACGATGCCGATCTCGACACCCATCTCTTTGATTTCCTTTATTTGTTGTGCGTATTCTGCAAGACGAGTCTCGTCGATGCCGTAGCCTTTGCTACCCTGCAATGATTCTCCGCTTAATTTCAATAAGATTCTCTTAAAACGTGCCATTTCACCGATTTTTTTAGATTTATCAGCAAATATAAGCATTTTAGCAGAGCATATTTTATAAAAACCGATAAAAAAGATATATTTGCGTGTCAATTGTATAACTTATAGAGAAAATGGCTAAACCAATATATCATTTTGACCCGAAAACTATGACCTATTTCCGTATCGACAACAAGATACAGTATAGGATATCCAATATCATCTCGCACCTGGTGTCGAGTGTGTTTGCTGGATTAGCATGTTTCGTGTTATTTGTAATGTTGTTTGAGAGCCCTAATGAAAAGGTTCTCCGTAGTGAGAAGCTTGAGTTGGAGGCTCAATATGAGTTGTTGAACTCGCAGATTGAGGAGATTCAGGAGGTGTTGACTGATATACAGCAGCGTGACGACAATTTGTATCGTGTCGTTGTGAATGCGGATCCTGTGCCTAGTGAGGCAAGGGAGATTGACAAGACTTCTGTGAAGTATAAGGATTTGCGTGAGAAAACATCTTCTGACATTGTTGTGCTTACTACCCAGAAAGTGGATGAGTTGCGTCGTAAGCTATACGTGCAGAGCAAATCATTCAATGAGGTGTTCGACGCTGCAAAGAATCATGAGGAGCGACTATTGCGAACTCCGTCTATCCAGCCGGTGCTTAACAAGGATATGAAGCGTATGGCGTCTGGATACGGTATGCGTATCGACCCTATATACAAGACTCCTAAGTTCCATGCAGGAATGGACTTCTCCGGAGCCCACCGTTCGGAAATCTTCGCCACTGCCAAAGGTACACTTACGTTTGTCGGTTGGAAGCAGGGATATGGAAACTGTATGATTATCGACCACGGATTCGGCTACGAGACATTATACGCCCACATGGATGGATTTAAGTTGAAGCGAGGACAGCAGGTCAACCGAGGCGACGTGATCGGTTATATGGGTAACACAGGTAAGAGTACAGGTACGCACCTTCACTATGAGGTCCACTATAAAGGAAAAGTTACGGATCCACGAAACTACTATTTCCAGGATTTGAGTCCGGAGGAGTATGATGAGATGGTGCGTCTTACATCTAATAATGGTAACGTGTTTGACTAAAACGATAAGGTATGAACGAAGATCCAATTTTTTTTGTTGTGATTGGCATGATTGCCGTCGCTTTTGGAGGTTACAACCTTTACGAGAAGATAAACAATCCAAAGCGATTTGAGAAAGCTGTGGAGACAACTGCAAAATTTATGGGGGATAATGTCAGCCGTGTCTGGCAGAACATCTCAAGAATATGGTTCCCTATTATTATAGGAGTTGTCAGTATTGTATTGGGAACATGTTTCTGATACAGGCTAAGTTTGCATATTGTGTTGTGATATTCTAAATTAGAAAGAATGCAAGTCTTTGTGATTTTAGATGATTAAGACTTATTTTTAGATTTTAGAAAAAGAATGACTAAATGTCATAGATGACACATTGGAAATAGAATTGTCTGCCAAATTTGCAGTTTTGCAAGTTTGGCAAACTTTTTGATTACGCTTAAATGTATATTTTGATAACGGATAAAAATTAGTGATATTATGGCAGAAGATAATAATATAGAAGAACAGAAAGTAGAAAACGCAGAAGAGCAGACTGTGGAGAATGCAGCTGAGGCAACAGCAGCAGACAACGCAGCGTCTGAAGCAACAGAGACGACAGCTGAAGAAGCGGAGACTGCGACAGCGGAACCTGTTGACGAGAGAGATGCGAGAATTGCAGAGTTGGAAGCTCAGGTTGCGGCTCAGAAAGACCAATATTTGCGTCTTTACGCAGAATTTGATAATTATAAGAAACGTACATTGAAGGAGAAGGCGGAGTTGATCCAGACTGCCGGTAAAAATGTGCTTGAGCAGATGCTTCCGCTTATCGACGATGTCGAGAGAGCTATGGCATCAGTGAAGACTGCTGATTCTGTGGATGGAGTGAAGGAAGGAGTTGATCTTATTTATAATAAGTTTGTGAAATTCCTTGATAGTAACAATGTAAAAGAAATAGAGACTGTAGGCTTGCCCTTCAATACCGACTTCCA
>CAMJFV010000288.1 GCA_946405045.1 uncultured Bacteroidales bacterium
AATTAGATGTGACATTTCCTGTTATTGTCTTCTTATACACTCCGTTTGAAATAGGATCAGTCAACACCCATTGTCCTTTCTCATTCATCAAATACAAATCAGAAGTATAGCTTTCTGAATCGGCATTTGTAAGGATCAATGTTGATTTCTTATCTCCACACATAACCTCTGTCTTACGAGCTGTCAGCTTAACAGTAGGTGCAACAGTCAAATCCTTGTCATATTCAAAAGTACATCCCTCAGGAATAGATGCTATCACCTTAAACTGTCCGTCTGGCAACGTCTTACTTAAGAAATGAGCACTATCAAGTGTCACATACTCGACTGTATCTCCCTCCAACGTCGTCACACAGAAATCATACTCATTCTTATGTCCACCCTTTACTGTGACATCAAGAATACGTGCATTTATATCACACTTTGCCTTATCCGCATCAAATATGACATTAGTAATTGTAAATCCTTCATTTTCCAATGAGTATGTATACAGATCTGTAGAGTCTGATATTTCCTCATTACACATATTTACAATATTCAATATGCATAGGGAATCTGACAAATTATCCGCAACAAATGTAGCGACTCCATTCTTTGATGTTTCTGGAAGAATTGTATCTCCATTAAACACAGCTACATACGCGTCGTTCCAGTTAGAAACATTATAAGTGATTTTACCATCAGATACACTTGGACAAGTATAACCAACGATAGTTTTGTCGAATGTTACTGGCTTTGCAATATTGTCGACAATCTCAAATGGTTTTTCTAATGTCTGATCACATGCATCCGACAAGATAAAGTTATAATCTCCACCCTTCAGATTTGGAATTACAATCTTGAATGTATCATCCGAAATTTGTTCTGCCTCTGTTCCTGAAATCGTATCTCCGTCAGCTATAAAATACTTCCAAGACTGGCCTGTCTCTGGAATCCAACCCGCAACCGTAACCTCTGCTGATCCGTCATATTCAACAGCACAATGGTTTTCTGCTGGAGAGATACTCAATATTTCCATTGCTTTGTCAGGAGCGGTGATTTCTAATGTATCAATATACAGTGTGTCAACACCTTCTATTATACATCCTTCCACTGACAAATATGAATATACTTTGTACGTTCCTGCAGGAACACTATCGAACTTCACAACACCCTTAGAATCACGGACGTCTTTGTTTAAGATACTGTTATCAGCAAGAGACAATACAGCAAACGACAGATCATAATAGCTATGGAAATCAGAATACTCGATTTCGATAGAACCATTGTTTATGCCATAACATGTCTGGTTATTTGCGATAGCATCTTTAATATTTGCTGATTTCTCCTCGTCTGTAGGTTCATATACAGAAAGCGGAACTGCGACAACACAGTCTGGGCTCTTCACAATAATTGTATCACATGGTTTGCCTGCATTATGAAGAACATAAACGCCCTTTTCGTAAAGTTCTACATTATCTTTATCAATTGTCTTGTTGAAAGCCTTATTGACAAACGAGAACTTTCCTTCCATCGGGTTGCCATCTTGATCAAAGATTTTCACGATAGCTCTCAATCCGCCATCCGAGCCAGGACAAGAACTCTCATTCATCACCTGACCCTCAGCCACAAACGGATTCTTGCATTGAACCTCATAAGCTCCAGCACATGTGAATTCCATTCGCTCCACATTATTCTGATCCTCCGTCACTGTTGTGTTGACTAATGGGAATCTAATATCTGTTTCCTCATCAACTAGTGTTGAAAGCACAGCTACATTATCAGCAAATCCGCCGTTATTAGATAGTCTGCCGACAAAATGATTGGCTGCTGTATTATACGCTCCATCTATAACACCCTCCAAAGAAGACTCTTCTACCAGTTTGTCATTCTCACCGAACTTCAACGCATCGATCTCCGCCGTATAGACATTATAGTCGGAAACAACAGGTATAGAAGGCCACTTTTTGTTACCATCTGGAATCAGCATCAGTTTGTCGGACGCATAAATGTTTCCTATCAACTCCACAGGAACATAATCGTATACCGACATTCCACATTTCCCTTTCTTTCCAGGGAAGAAACTGTTGTTGTATATTTCTACCCTTGTATTTTCTGGTGTGTTCTGATATCCTCCAGGTGTAGTTAATCCATACAATGAGTTGGCGAATGTACAGTTCTGGACTCTCATCAAGCCATTAAATGAATATGCATGGACAAAGTCCAACGAATTTGCAAATGTTGATTTCTCAACAAGCAAATAGGTATTCTCACTCAAGCTGAATGACGAATGGGACACTCCCCATGCACTCATCGAATCAAACAGACATTCTCTGATAATAAATGTGTCACATGAAGAATAAATACCTCCATAGCAGCCTATGAACGAACATTGTTCTAGTCTATAGTTTACACCTGATATACTGCGACCAGACACCTGCAATGCCGCGCTGCTTGCTCTTGGCACACTTCTTTGTCCACGGAATTCAACGCCTTTGATTTCAGCGGATCCTGGCACTTTAGATGAGATGTCCACTATATAGTAACCATTATCAAGCGTATTAAGAGCATCTATATAAGAATACTCATCTGTTGACTCCAAATACTTGTCATCACCATTGTAGTCGACACTGAATATTGTCTTGTACTTTGTAGGATCCGCCTCACATCCTGTCTGGGCGCTATCCGGATATCCTCCATATATGTTCAACAAGCGAGAAGTCGAGTAACGTCTTGACTTATCGTCAGTAAGTTTACCATAAGAGTCAACCATAGGAGTGTAAACACCCTCTGCAATGTAGAATGAAGCATTTGCCGGGACAATTGAGAAATACTTGGCGAATGTCGTGTCGCTCATACTGTTCTCCCAATCACGGCCTGAGCCATCTCCATGAGCCTGTTTCTTCACATAATATCCTGTATATGTAGGGAACTCGAACGCCCCGATACAGCTGGAATCCTTTCTGACAAAGCCTCGCTGGTCGTAAGTCACTTTTCTGTCGTCAAGAGGAATATTAAGTATCTTTCCTCCATCAAACGGAGATTGCACAACAGCGACAGTTGGTGTATAACCTCCGTTATTCTGGACTTTAGGAATATATATTGTCTCAGATCCATACACCATTTCTCCATCCAAAAGCATCTGGACCTCTTTCGGATTGTTCATGATCATATCATGTTCTCCATAAGACATGTCTGTCTTGAATGAGTACACATTATAGTCTGTGCTGTTTACTGAGAATTTACCATCAAACTCATCCTGCTGGTTTCCTATCACAAGGTTTCCAAACAACGACACTGATGATTTGTCATCCAATGAGCTAATAACCGATCCCTTATATTTTGATTCCGGTATGATCTGGTTTCCTGAAATAGTGTTATTAGTCAAATCTAGTTTTGATGACAACATGCTGAACACGGCTCCATTGTCAGCCGAGTTGTTAACCAATGTGCTGTTTTCAAACGTTGCTTCCGTATTAATCAAACTTGCAACACCTCCCTTGGAATATTCCACGTCGCAATATTCAGTAGCGTTTGCCATATTTTCATGAAAAGCAGACGACAACACGTTAAGTTTAGAATCAACAAGGTGGAATGCCGCACCATTATTTGAATAGTTATGTGTGAAGACGGAATTTGCCACCTGTACATCAGTGCCTTTTCCATAAACAGCTGAGGCCAGATTGTCTTCCACAGTACAATGATCCATCACCAAAGATGATCCTTCCGACAAATCAACGACACCTCTGTCACAACTGT
>CAMJFV010000289.1 GCA_946405045.1 uncultured Bacteroidales bacterium
GTTCGCGTCATACAAAAACGTATTGCGCATCTGATTAAAATCAGCACGGACATCATTTGCCGTAAATATGACATCATTCGTTCTACGGCTGCGACCGCTCAAATCCTTTATGAAAAACTCCTTAATGACAACCTTATTATATCCATTATTATAATTTAAGCCAGCGTTATATACAGCCAGATACGTTATTTCTAAACTGCCTTCTTCTATAACTCTTAATATTTTATATTTTCCTTGAGCCAGAATTGTATTGGGTTGTAACGCATACATAATCAACAAATATTATGATCGTTTCTTAACAATCTCTATCACTTCCTGAAAAGCTTTGTGGAATCTCTCCTGCTCGTCGGCAGACAACTTTGACTTGGTCTTCTCAAATTCATCCTTAACATTAGAAAGTTCAGTTAAAACCTTATGCTGACTCACTCCAGGGATTGACAGTGCGTCTTTCTTTACCTTATTCATCTTCTCCATAAGTGAGGCAAACGCAGCACTCTCCTTCTCTACCTTGACAGCCTTCTCTTTCACCACCGTCTTCTCTTCCTTTCTCTGCTCAACCTTCTTTTCTGACTTTTCTGAATGAACTGTATTTTCTGTCTTATAAGTTGGCTCAGATGTCATAAAATAATATGCCACACCAAAAACAGCTATAAAGATAAATGGCCATTTGAGTTTACTCAACAATGAAGACTTGGCAGTTTCTTTTTCCCCATGTTCAGAGCCATCAGATTTGCTAGAATAATCATGTACGGTATCAATTGCACCGTCGCCTTCATATTCCTTTACATAGTATACGGTATCATTCTCCTCAAAAACATCAAAGACACGTTGCGAAGCTTGTGATTTCAGATTTTCGGCTTCCTTTTTGAACTTATCTCGCGCCAGAATGACATCATTACTAACATCCGTGCCATAAGTCATTTTGTTTCCATCACGTCCACAGAGATCCTTCATAAAAAACTCTGTAATCACCACGTTCTTATCACTTCCATATTTATCAGAAAGATAAGTGATCTCAAAATCACTCCGACCTATGATTTTCTCAATTCTATATGCACCGCCTTTTAAAAGCGTATCTTGTTGTAGAGCTTGCATGTTCATGATAAATGTTTTTAACTTCGATTATATCGATTCAATTTCCTACAAATCTAACAATTAGTTCTGAATTTCTAAATATGTAAATTCCATAAAACAAAAAAAGACAGGGACAATCCCCGTCTTTTTAGAATTATGAATTACAAATGCTAAATGAAAAATCAAATCAGAATTTCGAATTTAGCATTTATCTTTTTTCCCTAGCAAGTACGCATATTGCTCTTTCAATGTCTCAACCTCCTTCTGGATTGTGAACAATGTAACGACACGGCTTCTTGCGTTCTCCGACAACTGCTTGCGCAACTCGTCATCCTGAAGCAACCTGTCTACCGCTGCCGCGTATGCCTCGACATCTCTGTTTGGAACTTCAAGTCCAGTCTCTCCATTCGGGCAAACCCAGTTAACTCCACTTCCTTCTATTGTGTATGTCACAGCAGGTGTGCCACAATACATAGCCTCAGCAAGAGTCAGTCCGAAACCTTCAGCTTTAGTATATGACGGGAATGCAAAAACATCCGCTGCATGATAATAACAACGCAGGTCAGAATCATTCATTCTACCTAAGAATCGGATTCTATCAGAGAATTTTGCCAACTGCATCATTTCATCCGTCGTCGGACCATCACCACCAACATAAATCACACAATCTGATTTAATCAGTTTTTCTGCCTCTATCAGGTCTTCCAAACCTTTATGACGAACGTGTCTTCCAGCATGGAATACAATCTTCTTGCCACAAGCAGCCTGCTTGATTTTTTCAACTTTCTCCTGCTCTCCTGGCTGTAGGTCATACTTAGCAATGTCGATCGCACTGGCAAGTACCACCGTCTTATCCTGGAAATCCTTCAATACAGGAGACGACTTCTTATAGTTTTCTGAAGTAGTGGCAATCATATCAGCTCTCTCAAGCATTTTTCTCTCAATGCCTTTGATAAACTGATACATGACTTTCTGTGCAGTGACGTCAAGATGGTAATGGACGTAAAGCTTCACATCGTCTGGAATGAGCCTTAACATCAAGGCCATCACAAACGGGTTAGGATGATGGAAATGAATGATATCAGGTTTCCACTCTACAATATACTTCTTGAGCAATTTATAATATGAAAAAGATAAACTCTGACGAAGTAACATCAAAAAAACTCCGGCTTTGCTTACCTTTACCCCATTATGTTCCTCTTCTTTATCCTCCTTATCTTCGCTGAATGCCACTACATGCACATCATATTCGTCCTTAATGCCTTCCGACAAATACTGGCAAGTGGCCTGCGTTCCTCCCACCAAAGGATAATAGTAATTTGATATTTGCAGAACTTTCATTATCTTTAAGTAATGTTGGCTGTTCATTTCAACAAGTTGCCACCAACAAATTTTTGAGCAAATGTAGGTATATTTTTTTTCTACACAAAGAATATACCGTCTAAATAGTTAGTTTATTCTATTATTTTTAGATTGTCCACCCATAGTCTGTCTCCAATAGCGCCACAGAATGCACCTCCATATCCACTTGAGAACCTGATTATGATATGCGTAGGCATTTCGTCCGGATCAGCATATTCCTTCTCTGAAATCTGCATTCTCACTCCTTTACTATTGATGCCCCAATATGGATAATTCTTGTAATTCACACCCATATAATCCTGATAACCAGGTTCATTTGTAATATCTCCGTACTGAAGAGGTAGTTCAAATCCGTTTTGCCAATCATTCACGCTCTCTTTGATTCTCATGTAGGCTGTAGCCACTCTCTTCGCGTGAAGTTTGCCACTTGCATCCTCCCATCGTCTTTGTAGCACAACAGACACCTCAGCTTCATTCTTTCCTTCAAGTTCCATGGATTTAGATACAGACTTATATTGTCTTTTTCCTCCAACCTTGGCTTTATAGTCAAACTTTATCGCTCTTGGCTTGGCAGTGTAAGGCACTCCCTGCATCATATATTGCATCGGATTGTCTGAACTCTCAATCGGTTCAATAAGAAAGCCAGTGAAGACGCTGCCAGATGCCATACATGTCAAATTTACCATGCCAAGCACTTTCACCTCCTCCAGTTTGCTCTCAATCCTCAAGCAATAGCCGTCGCCTCTTTTTTCTGGGTAGACGGTGACGCTCGCCTTATCTATACTTGCAGCATGGATCAGACTGCTGGATGTTTCCCATGGGGAATCTGTTCTCTTACGTGGACCAGTTTCATTAATAGTGTCTGGTTTTCCGATTTCGTAGATTTGCTTGACATTTCCACCAATCAGAAAACTTTCCTTTATATTCCTCACCTGCCAACTGTCGAAATCAGAATACTTCAACTGAGTAACTTTCAGCTGAGCCATTCCGACAAATGCCGGTGCCAATAATAGTGTCGAAAAAATTCGTTTTACCATAAATTCTTTAACGATACGTTCGCTAAATTATACAAATTATCCGATTCTTCACCTTTTTTATCACTTTTTCTACTAATTATCATCAATTTTTCTACTAAACAATCATGTTTTTAACTCATTTTTAATTGTCTTATTTGAAATTTTGAAACTCACTGAAATCACGTCCCAAATTTTATATAAATTTGCCGTGAATATCCATTGGGATACCCTTTTTCAATGATCAAATCATTA
>CAMJFV010000290.1 GCA_946405045.1 uncultured Bacteroidales bacterium
AATATTGTTCACGTCGTCGATCTTCAAAAGTGTCAATGATTTGCCATGACGTGACAAAATGCTTCTGATCTCGTCTGTCAAGAAGGCGTCTGGTCCGCAACCAAATGAAGTCATCTCTACAAAATGAACATCATTATCCTGCTCTGCAGCCCACTGTGCCGCATTCAAAATACGATTGACGTAACTCCACTGACGAATATGGAATGCTTCCGGAGTGTCGCTTTTCAACACTACTGCTCCACCACGTGCGATCTCCTCTGTGATGACCTCAACACCAAGTTTGGCAATCATCTCGGAAATTCTATGCTGCACAAGCGGATCTGTATGATAAGGACGACCAGCAAGCAAAATAGTCATTTTCTTCTTCTTGCGTGCATCCTCCAACGCTATCACATTATTGCGACGCAATTCCTCGCCCCACTTTGTCCAGTCTTTCTCAGCCTGGTCTACAGCCTTCAATATATCATTTCTCTTGATACCGAAAGTTGTGAAGTAGACGAGCATCTGCTCACGTAGAAGTTTTGAATTCTTGAACGCAACGATTGGAGAATCAATCGGAACCTTCACTGTGATCGCTGAGTCAACCACATCTGGATAACCAATGATAATCGGACAGTTGAAACTGTTCTGTGCATGTTTACCCTCAGTACGCTCATGCACAACACGAGGATAGAATATTCTGTCTACCTTATCAGCCAACTCATAAATGTGGCTATGGATAAGTTTGGCAGGGAAACAGATGTTGTCACTCATGACCGAGTGCACACCCTTCTCATAATTAGTATATGTTGAAGTGGAGCTCAACACAACCTTGAAACCAAGGTTTGTGAACATCGAATACCAGAATGGGAACTCCTCATACATGTTCAATGCGCGAGGTATACCAATCGTCGGCAATCCACTCTTTCCTTCATTATCAGGCACATCGAATGTCAAGTGATACTTCATATCACTCATATTCACTCCCTTCTCTACCGCATCACCGCCATTAGTGAAGATCTTCTCACATTTGTTTCCTGAATAGTATTTTGAACCATTCTTGAATGTGTACTGAGTGATACGACAATTGTTTTCACAACCCTTACACTGCAAAGGACGGATTTCAAACTCCGCCGCATTCATAAGAGTCTCAAGAGGACGTGGGGCACACGACTCTTTCTTGCTCTGCTCGATAGCGTATAGAGCACAACCATACGCACCCATAAGCTCAGGAATATTGTTTCGGCAAACTCTCTTGCCTGTAAGATTCTCAAATGCCTTTACAACAGCGTCATTACGCATCGTACCTCCCTGAAGCACAATGTTCTTTCCTAGCTCATTGTAATTCTTGATTTTCAACACCTTGAACAAACAGTTCTTAACAACTGAATATGCCAATCCTGCTGAAATATCACTTATTGAATATCCCTCACGTAGCACCTGCTTCACCTTTGAGTTCATAAACACAGTGCATCGTGTTCCCAAATCACAAGGATGCTCACTCTTTGTGGCTTCACGGACAAACTGTCCGATCTCACAGCCTAGAGTCTGGGCAAACGTCTCAATAAAGGATCCACATCCTGAACTACAAGCCTCATTGATCTCCATACGGGTCAATACACCACCGTCGACATATATCGCCTTCATGTCCTGACCTCCGATATCCAGGATGAACGACACATTAGGACTGATGCTTTTTGCCGCCACATAGTGAGCCATTGTCTCAATCATACCATAATTGAGAGAGAACGCAGCCTTTATCAAATCCTCGCCATAACCAGTGGAACATCCGCCAGCGATATTCAATTTCACTCCTGCGGCATCTGCCTGTGCCTTCAACTCACCCAATCCTTTAGCCACAGCCTGAACCGGATTTCCTCCGTTGTGCGCATAATAACGGTAAAGGATCTCACCGTCAACATTCGTCAAAACGATTTTTGTGGTTGTTGAACCGGAATCGATACCAAGATAACACTTGTCATCAACGTCTGCCAAAGATTTGAACTTGATATCATCATTGCTCTTATCCTTGAGCCAAGACTGATAATCATCCTCTCCTTTGAAGACGGGAGGCATTGAAACTGAGTAGATACTCTCTTTTCTGATAGCCTTAGCATCCTGCGAATCAAGAATCTGAGAAAGAGATTCGACGGTGTATCGCTTCTCTCCAGCATCAGCAATCGCAGTTCCCCACGCAGGGATAAAATTAGCTAGTTCAGGGGAGATAATATCCTTATTGATATCAAGATGGAAATAATCAGCAAGAGCCTTACGAAGAGCCGGAATGAAAGTCAACGGACCACCACAAAGCAAAACCTTTGGAAGTACCTCACAACCATGGCTCAACGCACTGGCTGTCTGCACAGCGACAGCGCGGAAAATACTTGCCGAGATATCCTCCTTTGTAGCATTTCTTGCAATAAGGTTCTGTATATCAGTTTTTGAAAACACACCACAACGTGATGCGATAGGATAGATTCCCTTGGCATTTTCTGCCAAACCATTAAGTTCAGTCACGTCTACACCAAGACACAAAGCCATCTGATCAATAAATGCACCAGTACCACCAGCACAGTTACCGTTCATACGAAGACTGTCTACCTTTCCATCCTTTAAATATACGATTTTTGCATCCTCTCCACCTATGTCAATAAGAGTACGCACATCAGGATGCATTTTCTTGGTGTATTCAGTTGCGCCCACAACCTCCTGAACGAAGTTGAAGCCGCATCTCTCAGCAAGTCCAAGTCCCACGCTACCTGTAACAGAGAATGAGAATTCTGAATCTAAGAGTTTTTCTTTCAATTCAACTAATATATCCTTTATCACTGCACCAGGATTTGCCTGATGTCTGCGGTAAGAAGAATATACAACCTTATCCTCATCCAGCACTACAATTTTAGCCGTGGTTGAACCCACATCAAGTCCTATTCTATACATTGTCTTTTTTACGTTCTATAATATCTCTGCAAATATATCTTTTTTTCCTCAATCATTGATAAAAATCTCTCCCTAATTGATCAAAAAGTAATCTACCTCATCTGGCGACAGAATAAATTTTACGTAAAAAACAAAATCATTTTTTAACTCAAATAAAATTCACATAAAACATAATAGTATAATTAGCATAAAAGAAAATTCACATAAAAAACAAAAATTCCATATTATAAAACATAATTTAGGCTATTTATATATACATTTTTATATAATTATTTGGTTAAAAGAAAAAAATGAATTTACTTTGTAGGCATAAACAGAGAGCTTATAGAATATGATTTACATTTGTCGGGTGTAGACTTCGTCATTAGTTGTATCACTTATCACTTATCACGTAAGGTTTGGACTGTTTATGTTGCATTGTGTGCAAGAAATATATGTCTTTAAGATGAACCTTTTTAAAATTTCTAGGGTCTACACCCTGACAAATGATAAACACTTCCGTGCTCTCAGCGAAGTGGCTTCAGCGATGGATCTCTGTCCGCTGAAGGAGGATTTATCTCTTTATATATCAAAGCTTAAAGACGCACTTTCAAAGGAACAAAATCTTAGTGGAGACGGAAGATCCGCCCCGTTCACCTCTGAATTAAGGAAAAATTACCGTTCGTTAAATTTGCTGTCGACGGTAGTGAAAAAAACACTTATGGTGGCAGCTCTTTCTGATGACTCAGACATCCGTAGTCAAGCGGAATCAATGCAACGTATTTAT
>CAMJFV010000291.1 GCA_946405045.1 uncultured Bacteroidales bacterium
GATGAAGAGATAAATGACAACCGCCTCTATTGGGGAATACGATCACCTGATCAAATTCACGAGCCACCTCAGTAAGAGCCTTTATTCCATTGGCATAAATTCCGTCGTCGTTTGTAATTAAAATCATATATAATTTTTGACATTGGTTCCAACCGACAAAGATAAACAATAAATGCCAAATAAAACGTCGAATATCTACAATAATGAACTCCGTCACTTTCTCAGCAACGTGACATGACCATAATAGACTCTATCAGACGAATCCACATCTATCAAATACCAATAGTCGGTGGAAGGGAGGTCCTTCCCTTTTTTGTCTTTACCATACCAAGCATTTTCCAATGAATATTCAGTAGCCTCATACACATTTTTTCCATACCTGTCGTAAATTCTGATCATCGCTTCAGGGTAGTACTCAATATTCTTTATAGTCCAGACATCATTCTCGCCATCTCCATTCGGAGTGAAAAACACACCTGGCTCAAGAGTCGGCATATCAGGCACAAGGTACAATTCCACTATACTATCGCATCCATAATACGATTCAAAAGTTGCAGTATATACGCCTCTGTCGCAAATCATCTCACCAGCAAATTCAAAAGATTCTCCGAACGGGATACGTTGGGTAACCTTATTCTTGATTTTAGGAATTACATTCACATTGACAGGTGCAACTGGATATACCAAGCCATCTTTCTTTATTTTAAGAGAGTATTCACCAGCCTTGCTGAGAGTCATATTGGGGATAACCGGACATTCAGATGTCGAATGATAGCCATTCGGACCACTCCATATATATCCCTTGACCCCAGATGTTGGAGCGTCGCCAATTGAAAGGAACAACGAGTCTCCCTCACAAACAGGTCCATTGTGTTCGATATAAGCAGGCAACAATGGCTCCACCACAACCTTCACATTAAATGTTTTCATACATTGCCCATATTTCACAGACACCTTATAATCACCAGCCTTTGTAAATTCGGTATTCATGAATTTTACTTTGTCTCCCTCTACCATTCTTATAGTCGTATCAATCGGTGAATTTGAGAGAATCTTAACATTTACAGGCACCTCCTCTGATTTAAAACCATCATGAGTGGTGATTTGCACATAGTAAACACCAGCATGAGAGTTTGTCGCATTTGGAATTATGGGAGAAATTTCATCAGAGACAAAGCCGTTAGGCCCCCACCATTTACAAGATGCATAAGCAGGCAAATTATTAACATACAGATTTATATCCTCACCTTCACACACAGGAGAATTGCTTCCTGCATCCACGATCACACTACAATCTGTAGTGGCAGAACCACTGAGTTTGGTAAAATTGATAGTTCCTGGCTCTCCTGAAAAATTGGTGACGAGAAGTATATACCATTCCCCTTTTTTCGCATTGCTTATAAAACAGGATTCAGAAGGATGGTTAGAAAAGCTGCAATCAACCATCTGTCCGATTGGGAATGCGTCATAATTTCCATAAAAGCAATCGTATTCTGTGTCCGATTCAGATCGACGTTCTACCTGTTCCTTACAATCCGATATGTTCACTCGGCTTTCTATTTTTGCGATCTCAGAAGCTGTAGGGTCTACAGCAAATTTTGACTCACACTGTTCCAACCGCTTCTGTTTGCAACTATTCGTTGTGTTAGGCACCAGGCAATCTTCAAAATAAGTATCTGCATTGGCACAGACATTTTCCAACATTGACTGTTTTGTGTCACCCCAAAATGGTCCCCAACACGCAAAATCAATATCCGCATTATTAGAATGGGAAATATTCATCAAAAGATTTCCCGACTGATCAATTTTGATAGCATACCATGCAGGCGACGGAGTTTCATCCATGCAGCCGATTCCATGCGTATAGCCTTTTCCCGTACGTTTGTTCGGACGCAAAGGAAAAAAAGAGACTTCTTCTTTGGATGTTCCCGCATTATATACGACCCCCAAATCATTAGCTTCAGTGCATGCCGTTACGACATCTGTGTATTTACTAAACGGACATGCTCCAAAAACATTTAAAGAGGCCAAACCTGTCAATAATAGCAATAATTTTATTATTCCATTCATCGTCTTGTTGTTTTTGTAAATATAGATACAAATAAATAATAGTGTTTTGTTTTACAAAGATAGCACTTTCATCTAAAAAGCAGTCACAAATAAATCTTTTAACATATGTAATATACTATTTTTCCCACATTCCATAAATTGTATGTTTAATGAAATCACAAATCCATTAAAACTAAAATCTGACCAACAAACCAATACATTTTAATCAACTTCCAAAAATGTTATGATATTATAATTGCAAGACAAGACCGCACAACATTCAAAAAGTAACAAAATATGTCAATTCAATAACACTTTGCACTATCTTATAACACAAACACCGACAAAAGAAAAACTATTTTTCAATTATAGCATCCAAACGCAACATAGCAGCTCCAATTTTACTCACTTTCATTTTATAAGCATGCACATTAAAAAATCTTTCAAAATGTAACATCTCAGCACTCCACACCTTACAAAATGCAACTTGTCATAAAAAATAGCATACAAAATGAACAAATTTATACCGCAGAGCATAAATTCGCTATACCTTTGCAATGTAATCGAAAGGGAAACTGATTATAAAAACGAGATAAACGCATATAAACGAACTGAAATTTTTACCCTTAAGACTACAAACGAACGAACTGATATTAACACATAAAACGAAAAGGACTATGAAAGTGTTGAAGATTATGACTGCAGCCTTGATGAGCATTATGGCATCAGGCATTTGTTTCGCAGAAGAAACAGCAGAAGTGAAGGAAGCAAAGAAAGTTGAGTTCAGCGTCAATGCTGATGTGGTGAGCTCTTATGTATGGAGAGGTATGTACCAGAGCAGTTTTGCCGTACAGCCTGGAATTGAGATGACTGCAGGAAATTTCACTCTAGGTTCTTGGGGTTCCGCTTCATTCAAAGATGAAGAGACTAGAGAGTTGGATTTCTACGCGTCAGTACAAGCGAAAGCCTTCTCAATCGGAGTAACTGATTATTTCTGCACTCCATCTTGGGACGATCACAGTTACTTCGCCGACAACTCACACGTGCTTGAAGCAAACCTTGGTTGGGATTTTGGAGAATGTTGCGACAAATTCGCGTTGACAATTTCCGCAAACATCAACTTCTTGAACGACAAGAAGATCAACGATAAAGGAGAAGAGAAAGAGGCATTCTCAACATACATTGAATTAGGTTACCCAGTAGAAAGTTCATTTGTAAACTGGGAGTTTGCACTCGGTGCTTGTGTCAATGAGTCAGCATTCTACGGCGTGGACAAATTCGGAGTGATCAACATTGGAGTGAAGGCGAGCAAGGATATCGAGATCACAGACAAGTTCAAATTGCCTCTATTCGCTCAGATGATCCTAAACCCAAGAGAAGAAAGGACTCACTTTGTAGTAGGAATGTCTTTCTAAAGAGTCAAAATATAGACCCAATTGTATTGAAACGACGTGGCACACCGCGTCCGTCCACAATGAGGACGCAATGTGTCTCGTCCATAATAAAAACATAAAACGAGAATATAATATGAAAAAGATTGAAGCAATCATCAGAAAGACAAAGTTCGACGAGGTTCGCGACGCTTTGCTTGAGGATGGAATAGAATGGTTATAATAATATGA
>CAMJFV010000292.1 GCA_946405045.1 uncultured Bacteroidales bacterium
CTTTCACCATAATTTGGAAAGGTACAGTTGAAAGTTGTGAGGAGTCTATTATCAATATCGCATCTGCTCATTTGCTTGGCCACTCTAACGATGAGATTCGAGCTCAGGCAGTAAGCAAGTGTATCGATGAGTCTTGTGAGGGTGTGGTGAAAGCGGAGATTTCTATTAAAGATGCAAAGATCTGTGCTGGTGATTCCACTGTGATTACTGCTGTAGGTTCTCCAAAGAGCAACAAGTATGAGTATGAGTTCTTCCTTGGAAACACTAGTTTGGGTACTGCTTCTTCAGTCGACTCTTTCGTTGTGAAGGAGATGGGTGACTATAAGGTGAAGATATCTGATCCTTCTTGTCCTTCAGCTAGTGCTGTGACTTCTAAATCTGTTTCTTTGACTGTGAACGCACTTCCAGACGAAGAAATCACTGATAAGGCGGTTATATGTAAGAATGAAGACTTGAAACTTGGTGATGTGAAAGTCGAAGATCATACTATCGAATGGTTTGCTGATATCAACAAGGCGATTGAAGTAGACGCAAAAGATATTCCTGCTGCTGATGTTCGCAATACATATTATTATGTGCTTACTGATGACGCTACAGGTTGTAAGGGTGAAGTGAAAGAGTGGGAAGTGGTGATTAATGATGTACCGTCTACTCCAACAGTTCAACCTGAGAAGGAGTTGCCTCTAAAAGATGGTGTGAGCGAAAATATCACAAATATGGCTTCTGCTACAGGTAGTGGCAACTATGTGGTGTGGTATAAGGATGAAACAGCTGCAATCAAGGATTCAGTCAAGGCTCCAATACTTGTTGATTTGAGCAACGAGGGTAAGGTGACATATTATGTGCGTGAGAAATCGCCAGAAGGATGTATCGGTGATATCGTTCCTGTCAGTGTTGTGATTACAAGCAGTCAGAAGCCAAATCCTAATGATACAACAATCTGTATCGGTGAGGAGATTGATGTCACAACTCTTGTGAAAGCGGAAAATGGCAATACTCTTATCTGGTACGACGAGAACGGAAATGAGACTACGGCTCCTGCTATCTATACGTCTGTTGTGGCTGGTGTGAAAGAGTTCACAGTGGCTCAGACAAATGGAACAGCAGTTAGCGAGAAGACGACATTCTCTGTCACTACAGTTGATGTGGCTGAGTTGAAAGATGATGTGATAAATTATTGTGCTGGTGAGCAAGCGGTTGAGTTGAAGGCAACTGTCAATACTGCTTCGTCTGGCAAAACACCTACATCATACAACTGGTATTTGAAGGGTCAGAAAATAACTGATCTGATTCCTCAGACAGATGTCAAGAGTACAAGAATGTACGACTATGAGGTAGAACCAGTGTACGAGATCTCTAAGGGTCACACATGTGTTGGCAAGAAGGCTTCAGTGGAGGTTAACGTGTCGTTCGTATCTGCGGTAATGCCTGATCATGCAATCCATTATACATTGTCTGACGCTGTGGGAGGCAAATTCCCTACTTTGACAGAACAGGATCCTACTGCTGTTGTCCCATCTTCTTCTGATCATAAACTTGTATGGTATGACGCTAAGGGCAATCTTATCGGAGAGACAGCACCGTCGCCGGACATGGTGACTGAAGATGCGACTGTGACATATAAGGTAAAGCAGGTTAATAAGAATGGTTGTGAGAGTGAGTTGCAGGATGTGACAGTGATCATAACAAAGACACCTGTTCCGACTACTACTATCGCTTACTATTGTGATGGAGAGACTCCTGATCCAATTGTGGATTTTGTGAAGGTTACAGACAACAGCTATTCGTTGATCTGGTATGATGATGATCCAAAGAAGGGTGGTACAACACTTTCTTCTGCTCCTATTATTGATGCGACAGTCAATCCAGGAGAAGTAGAGACTGTAAGAAAATAC
The DNA here is from genome assembly GCA_946405045.1 of uncultured Bacteroidales bacterium. GTDB lineage: Bacteria > Bacteroidota > Bacteroidia > Bacteroidales > Paludibacteraceae > UBA1723. Next base: position 1,896 of record CAMJFV010000292.1, read on the forward strand.
TATGTTGCTCAGGGTAATGCCACTGAGACAAGTAGCGCAAATGTTGTGGAAGTACACATTTTCGCAAATCCACGACTTATCACTCGAGACAGCGCGTCTTGTGGTGAGCCAATAGATATCAACGGATTGTGGTCTGATATCAGTAAGAAGGTGGAATTCATAACGTTCTATACTGCTTTTGAAACTACTCTTGGCCAGGATGAGCTTGTTACGAAATCTGGAACATACCGTGTTGAGGGAGGATTCAATATTGGCCAGGCTCCTAATATTAAAGAGTGTAGATCAGAAAAAGCGCCAATTGTAATACAGATCCATAGTTTGGGAACAGTAGCAATCGACGGACCAGATGCAGTTTGTCCTAACTCGACTGTCGAATTGAAAGTAATGACTGTTGATGAGGAAATCTTTGATTCTACTTTGACTTATACTTGGAACAAACCAAACAATTCAACTGTGGAAAGAGAGTTCATCAGTGATCCGATCAAGCAGAACACAACGTTCGCAGTGACGCTTTCTGATGGTGTCTGCACAAAGAAGTTTGAGAAAGATGTCGCAATCAACAATGGCGTGATTGACGGTATGATTGAGATTTCTGAGGAAAACAATGACAATTCACCTGTAAAGATGAATGCATCTGCTGATGGTGCTAAATTCCATAGTTGTGGAGGCGATGTCACTATTGTTGCTGATGTGACTGGATCAGACTTCGTTTGGCAGGATGGAACAACTGGCAATACTATTACAAAGAAGGGTGGTGTGTATAATTTGACATACAAGGATGCAAACGGATGTGAAACAGGTTTTACAGTTGAGATTGCTCCAAATCCTATTGTCGATAATACAGTATCGTTCGACACAACACTTTGCGAGGGTGAGAACGTGACACTATCATTGAATATCACTGCTGGAGGTGAGACTCCAGATGTGATCTGGAAGAAGGATGGCTCGGATATCAGCACGGACGCAACGCTTGTGTTGAAAAAGGTGACATCGGCTGAGGCTGGCGAGTATACTTATGAGGCGACTAACAGAGGCTGTAAAACAGCTGGTTCATTTGGTACAATGACCATTTTGCCTCGTCCTACTTATACTATTAAGGATGTGGATGTGCTTTGTGCAGGAGAGACTGAGGAAATTGGTCTTGAATCTCTTTCTCCAGCTACTGCCGAAGTGGAGTGGGCACCAAGTCCATCACTGGTAAGTACTGGCAACACAGCTGTTGTGACTCCTGATGCCGATGAGACATATTCATTTACAATCAGCCAGAATGGAGGTTGTAAGATTACTGAGAAAATTTCTGTCAAGGTGGCACAGCCTATTGATTTCACAATCAGCGCTAACGACACAACTATATGCGAGAATAATATAGGAAACTTGAAATTCGGTTTGAAGATTGTTTCGGGCGATGTGTTGAGTTATGAGTGGAAGAACGATAAAGATGAAGTAGTTTCTACAAGTAGTGTTTTGAAGTTCAGTGAGAAGGAAGTAGGAACATATAAGTATACAGCAAAACTTACTTCAGATGCTTGTCCGTCAGTGACAGATGATATCGAGGTTACAATTGTTGGAGTGCCAGTTGTTGACACTGTCACTAAGATTGACTATCATAATGTGGAGATTGTGCCAAACACAGATTATGGTGAAGCTCCATATGAATACAAAGTCGACGCAAATGACTATTCAACTTCAGAAGAGGTCTATGTCTCTTATGGCCATCATACTGTTGTCATCAAAGACAAGAACGGATGTATGAGCAGTTATGAATTCGA
>CAMJFV010000293.1 GCA_946405045.1 uncultured Bacteroidales bacterium
ATATTAAATTGTCTGTCTGCCCTCACGGTATTCACCAAGAATAACAAGATCCTTTGTCAATGGTTGGAATGCCTCGATGCTCTGCTTATATTTCAAGTAGTCGTCAAAACGGAGGTCTACATAAAACTCATACTCCCATTCTCTTCCGATAATCGGCATCGACTGGATTTTAGTTAGATTCATACAATAATATGACATGATCGAGAGTACCTTAGCAAGGCTTCCTTCATCATGAGGAAGACGGAATACAAGAGATGCTTTGTTAGGTGTCTGGTCTTTCTTGATGTCATCAACTGTCCAAGGATCCGCAATCACCAAGAAACGTGTGAAGTTGCGCTTGTTTGTCTCAATGCCCTTGGCAAGTATCTCCAAACCATATATTTCAGCAGCCCACTCACTACATACACCTGCTTTACCCATACACTGCTCATGTGCGATCATTTTTGCAGACGATGCGGTGTCGTCCCACTCGACAGCCTTCAAGAACTTGTGATCCTCAAGGAAATTGCGGATCTGCATCAAAGCGATAGGATGTGAATAAACCTCCTTAATCGACTCCAACTCCTGACCAGGCAATGCTACAAGGTTGTGACGGATTCTGATTTTCTGTTCACCAGCGATCTTCAATCCACTTTCCTTAAGCAAAATATGATTCTGAAGAAGGTTTCCGGCTATTGTGTTCTCAATAGCAAGAGTGGCTATTATTCCCTCCCTCTTCACAGTCTCGAAAATTTTCTCAAATGTCTCACATTCAACTACATCAATATCTTCTCCCTGGAAGAACTCTCGTGCTGCGATCTCGTGAAAACATCCTTTCACTCCTTGAATGGCTACTCTTTTCATCTCTATTCCATAAAAAAATCCCACATTCAAACGAATGCGGGATTATAAATTTGATTACTTATCTTTACACAACAAAATCCCGCTCTTACCTTCTAAAGTAAAAGAAAAAGAAGTAATAATATGCGAAATATCGTTGTTGCATCGTCTCTCTGTTTTTTTGTTTACGATGCAAAATTACGGTTAAAATTGTTATCTCACAACTATATATATTATTTTTTTCATTTTAGGCTATTTTTGACACTTTTCACACATAATTTGTATAACAAAAGTATTATTTTTCATCACATAGATACCTTTTTCACTTTTTAGAAAGTATCAATATAACAGAAAATACCATTATTCCATGCAAAAAAGTAACATTTTACGGAGATATTTCAAATAAATTTTTCTGTATTGCCATCATAATAGCATTATTTTCCACGTCTTACGGACTATTTATGGCGTTCAAATCATTTTTTTTGATTCAACGCATATAAGTAAACAACAAAATAATAAGGGTAGGCACAAGACCTACCCTTATATATTACATATATATATGCATATATTATTCTATCATAATCTTCGTGCTTTTATTTCCATCGATTGTCAGGATATAAGTACCTCTCTGCAAATTGAACGGATAGTTATATTTCGTCGACGCAGATGTAACGTAGCTGCCATTAAACGTATAGATTGATATCGTGTGAACTTCATTATCGTAGAACACAATCATATCTTTAAATATCTTGTAGTTGTCAGCAGACTTTATAGTTACAGAAGGATCATCATATATTGCTACAAAATGCTCATCGTGATTCTGCATGACATATACATAGACATGGCTCTTGGAGATCATCTCTCCATTCTCATTCTTCCAAATACACTTTACATTTTTGTCAACACCGTAACTTTTTAGTGTCACATTAATACCTTCTGGGAATGTGGCAGAACGAGATATAGACGACGCCATACTGTCTTTATCAACATCAAATGTCACATTATATCTGGGCGTTGTCGACTCTGCTAACAATCGAAGTCTTTCATCATTACTTTTTTCAATCTCCTCAACAATATATCTGGAAAAATCTGTAGCTCCAGTCTCTTGAAGATGCACATTATCATCTTTTCCCTCAGGATAATTTTTATATTCACCAGCCCGATAATTATTATGGCGATAGAAAGTATTGTATTCCCGACCTACCTCTTCTGAAAGATTGAATCCAAAAGTATAAAGGTCAAAGAATGGGGTGTCATATTTTTCAGCAGCGTCTCTCATCGCTTGAGGATGACTTCCATAAGAATTATTCAATATATCGTCCGTCAACCACGTATTCTGATTTACGGTAGACAATAACACTGGAGTTGCACCCTTTTCTCTTGCTGCCTTACAGAATATTCCTATATAATCTATAAACTCATCTGTCGTTGTGCAGTATGTCGCAAATGTATTGGAATCATTTGCTCTAAAAGATATGAATAAATAATCTCCTTTGTTTATGTCCGGAATAACCTTTGACCAATGTTCGTTGTAAAAACTCTTTGTCGTAGTTCCTCCTACCGCTCTGTCATCCACGACAACCTTATCTTTATCAAAAAAATATTGAAATACAGCTCCCCAACCTACACAAGGATACCAACCAGGGCCCCACATCTCTGTAGTGCTATCTCCAATAAGAAACACACGTGTCTGAGCACTTACTGCAGTTCCTACAAATATACAGAATGCTAAAAACAGATGTTTTACCATACCTTTTAGTGAATTATAAAGGCTAGAATCTTTTTCAACGTCTAATTAGATCTCCTAATTTATTGCGAAAGTAGTAAATATCATCATAATAATGAGAAAATGTCATAAAAAATATATCTGCTTGAGATTGTCATTTTCATTTGAAATATCATACAACTTCCATCTCCTTCCTTTTTCTCCGAATTTTGAAGCTATTCATTCTTCCCAAGGAATGTATACATTTGTAACATCACCTTAACATTATGAGGAAACTACTTCACATTTGATTTCAAACATAATTTTTCATCCGCAACTGTTTGATTTGCTGATGCCAATTTGATACGTTTGTAATATCGTATATTACAAAAAACACACTCATGAAAAACATTTACAGATTTTGTATGAGACATTTTTCTCTTCATTCCGTAGCAAAAGCGGCGGTCGTTTCTGCTTTGCTCACGCCTTGCGGATTGACAGCACAATCCTGGACCGAATGGGATGGCAACCCAAAGACTTTTACAGTCAACACTTTGAAGCCACACGCAACATCCATGCCTTATTCCACTCTGGAAGAGGGTATCAAGGCAAACAGGAAATCTTCGCAATGGTATCAGACTTTGGCTGGCACATGGAAGTTTTTCCACGTCGACAAGCCTTCTCAACGTGACGACAATTTCTTCAAAGTGGGATATGATGTATCTGGTTGGGACGATATCAAAGTGCCAAGTTCATGGCAACTTCTTGGCTACGACCATCCTATCTACTCCAATGTCATCTATCCATGGAGTGCCAGCGATTACATCTCTGCTCCTGCAGCGCCAAAGAATTTCAATCCTGTAGGTCATTACAAACGTTCGTTCACTGTGCCTGCCAACTGGGATGGCAAACGAATCCGTCTACATTTCGAAGGTGTGGAATCTGCATATTACGTTTGGGTGAACGGCAAATATGTGGGATATAGCGAAAACTCGTTCACCGATCACGAATTCGATGTGACAGACAAATTAAACATGTCTGGAGAAAATGAAATCGCCGTACAGGTGTTCCGTTGGTGCGACGGTTCTTGGCTTGAAGATCAGGATTTCATGCGTCTTGCAGGAATGATGAGGGAGGT
>CAMJFV010000294.1 GCA_946405045.1 uncultured Bacteroidales bacterium
CTTCAGGTCGCCAACCATTGTGATGTTGATATCATTGAGTCTTCCCTGAGTCTGCTGGATTGTGAAAAGGTCTAGCATTGTCTGAGTCGGATGCTGGTTAGCACCGTCGCCTGCATTAATTATAGGAACATCTGTAACTTCAGAAGCGTATCTTGCTGCACCCTCGATATGATGACGCATCACGATGACATCGGCATAGTTGCTCACCATCTTTATGGTATCCTTTAATGTTTCGCCTTTGGATGTGCTGGAAGTGGCAGCGTCGCTGAAACCGATAACTCTTGCACCAAGACGATTGGCCGCAGTCTCAAAACTCAAACGTGTGCGAGTGGAAGGTTCAAAGAAAAGTGTTGCCACAACCTTTCCCTGCAATATCTGTTGATTGGGGTTCTTTTCAAACTCTTTAGCTGCAGACAACACTCTTAAAATATCGTCTTTGCTGTAGTCTGTAATAGAAACCAAACTTTTACCTTTCATTGTATGACTTATCTAAAAATTACACCGCTAAATTACAACAATTTTGCAAAAACTTAAAACAATAAAGCAACAAAGAATTAATGATAATAAAAAAAACTCACTATATTTGCGAACGAAAAAAGAATTAGAATTTTTTATAACAAAGAATTTATGGGCAAGATCATAGCAATAGTTAATCAAAAAGGCGGTGTCGGTAAAACGACAACGACTGTGAACTTGGGCGCTTGTTTGGCTACGTTGGACAAGAAAGTTCTTATAATTGATGCGGACCCTCAGGCTAATGCTTCGTCAGGTTTGGGTTTGGATATTTCCGGACTCAACAATACTATCTACGAATGTATGTTGGATGGAGCCAATCCAAAGGATGGTGTGCAGAACACTAGTCTTGAGTGCTTGAAGATTTTGCCTTCACATATCGACCTTGTGGGAGCTGAAATAGAGCTTCTTCAGGTGGAAGAGAGAGAGAGCGTCTTGAAGAAAGTGCTTGCTGGAATAAAGGACGACTACGACTTTATTCTGATCGACTGCTCCCCTTCTCTTGGTATGGTCACTGTCAACGCCCTGACAGCTGCCGACTCTGTGCTTATTCCTGTCCAGGCTGAGTATTTTGCGCTTGAAGGTATCGCCAAGTTGGTGAATACAATGCAGATCGTGAAGAAGAAATTGAATCCATCTCTTTCAATTGAGGGATTCCTTATCACTATGTATGATCCACGTGCAAGATTGGGCCGTCAGGTTATCGAGGAAATCACTCGCTACTTCGGTGAAATGACATTCCAGACGGTGATCAACAGAAATGTGAAATTGGCGGAGGCTCCAAGCTTTGGCCAGAGCATTATCGAATATGATATTGAAAGTAAAGGTGCTCAGAACTATATGCAGTTCACTCAGGAGTTCCTTGCTCGCAATGCATCTAAAACCTATTCTGGAGAACTAAAATAACATCTGATGCTTAACAACAACAAGAATAAAACAGCTATGGGCAGAGGTCTTGGAGCTCTTTTGGGTGACAAGAATATGTCTGAGGAGAAAAAAGCTGAGGTTGAAGAGAAAATTGAAAATCTGAAAGGATCTTCTTCCCTTGAGGAGATCTCTTTGGATCTCATTGAAGCTAATCCCGATCAGCCTCGACGCGAGTTTGACTCTGAAAAGATGCAGGAACTTGCTGATTCCATCAAGCAGATTGGTGTGATTCAGGCTATTACAGTTCGTAAAGTTGGTGACAAATATCAGATTATCTCTGGTGAACGTCGTTACAGAGCATCAAAACTTGCTGGTTGCACTACAATCCCTGCATATATCAAGAACATCTCAGACAATGAGGTGCAGGAGATGGCTCTTGTGGAGAATATCCAAAGAGAGGATTTGAATGCTGTGGAAATTGCGATGGCTTACCAGAATCTGATGCAGGTGTGCAACTACACTCAGGAACAGGTAAGTGAGAGAGTCGGAAAAAACAGATCCACTGTCACAAACTATCTTCGTATCCTTCGTTTGCCAGCACCTGTCCAGGTAGGTTTGAAGGAACGTAAGATCGAGATGGGACACGCCCGTGCCCTACTTGGTTTGGATGATGAGAACGAAATCATCCAGGCATATCAGAAGGTGGTGAGAGACTGTATGTCTGTAAGAAAAACGGAGCAGATGGTGCAGGATGAAAAATCGAAGAAGTTCGATTCTGATCCTGAGACTCCTGCTAAACCTTCCAAACAGTTGCCAGAGGAATATGAGGCATTGAAGAATCGTTTGCAGAAAATCTTTAATGTTAAATCAGATTTGGTTCGCAACAACAAGGGTGCTGGAAAGATTACAATTCCGTTCGGAAGTGATGATGAACTTGAAAAGATCATAGAAACATTGGATAGCATCCAGAGAGGTGAATAAGTTGGAATCTACAAGAAAAATATTAGTCTCACTTATATTTGTCATTGCGAATAGCATCACTGCTTTTTGCAATGATTCTCTTGTTGTGACTAACGAAGGAAAACCGTCAGTTGCAGATAGCCTCCATTCGCAAGCAAATACCGTCGCAGACAGTGCTAAATCTGTTGCAGATGCGATTGACAGTTTGAATGTTGTTGCTGTCGCAGACAGTGCTGATGCCTTTGTTATTTCAACAGCTGACAGTGTAGTCGCACCGTCGTCAAAACAAAAATCAAGAAAAAGAGCAAACGAAGATTATTGGATGCCAAATCCTAAAAAGGCGATGTGGTTGTCTCTTTTATTTCCAGGAGCGGGTCAGATCTACAACCGTTCATATTGGAAAGTTCCTTTGATATATGGACTTGGAATAGGAAGTTTTTATGTTGTCTCTTTTCAGGGACGAATGTATAAGGAATATTCGGCAGCTTATTATTCTTTGGTGGACAATGATCCTAAAACACGTGATTATGATCCTATTTTTGAAGGATTAGGCAAGGTGGATAATGATTGGAAGAAGAAAGTGCTTGAGCAAAAGATGAATTCGTACAGAAGATACAGGGACATGTGTATTTTTGCATCTGTACTGCTATATATCGGAAATGCTTTGGATGCATTTGTAGATGCTCATCTTTATGATTTTTCCATATCGGAAGATTTGTCTCTGAATATAAAACCTGAAATTAAATACGATGAACATTTCGCAACAGTGAGAGGAAATCAGCAATCGCTTGGATTGAAACTCACGTTGAATTTTGGAAACAGAAAATAAAAAATGATCAAAAAATTTATTTCCGTTGTTGCGGCGGTTACCTTCAACTCATTCATAGGTTTGTCATATGCTGCGACAGATAGCAATGAGAATGAAGAAGTTGCAGAGGCGGAAGACAATGAAACAGAAAGTGAAGCAGATGATGAGGAGGCGTTAGAACTTCCTATTGATTCTACAATTGCACAAAAGGACACTTCGGATTGTGACGAGATAAAAGATGTCGCTTGTCTTCATGTACCAGAGGCTATGGAAGTCAGTTTGGATAGCTTAATCAGTGCATATCGCAAGAATTATCTTCAGTCGGATTGTATCACAGATTCTTTGGGAGAGGTGTTGGAGGACAGTGTCTATATCGAAAGGTTGAAAGCAATTCCGTCGATCATGGAGATGAACTACAACAACATAGTAAAGAGATACATAGAGCTTTACACTGTCAAGAAGAGAAAACAGGTGGAGTATATGCTTGGTCTCGGCAAATACTAT
>CAMJFV010000295.1 GCA_946405045.1 uncultured Bacteroidales bacterium
CTTTTCTTTACCACGTTTCTATGCCACAAATATATAACTTTTTTAGAGTATTTTATCAAAACGTAACATTTTTTTACAATCGCACTGGTTTTCATACAAACTTTTATACAAATATTGATAAACTAATTACACTAACACTAACATATTTACTACTTGGGGCTATGAACAAAGCCTTAAAGCATCAGGAAAAACACTCACATTATCACAATACACTTTACATATATATATACGCTTATTTGTTGTTGGTCGATAAATGACATAAAAAATTTGATGTATTACACTTATTAAATATTATGCATATAGAAAACAAACGATTTAGGCAAAAAGAAGTCTTAAAAATTGTTAATTTTCATTTTTTATAGCATTATTTTGAAAACTCATTTTGTTTTCTGAGTTTTATAGGCTAAATTTGCAACGTCTAATAAAGATTAATTAATCTTATAAAATTAATTAAAAATGAGTTTGATAGATTCGATAATCGACACATCTACCAAGTTATTTGAAAGTCAAGGCATAAAAGATGTCAAAATGGACGACATCTCATCTGCTTTAGGCATATCAAAACGCACTCTTTACGAGACAATACAAAGTCGAGATGAGCTCATTCAACTTTGTTGCCAAAAATTCGTTAAGGAACTAAGAAGCAAATTTGAATCCATCTTAAACAAAGATTACAGTTCTACATTTGAAAGAATTCTAAGTCTTAACGAACTCTTCATCAGACATGTGCGAAACACCCACAAATCTTTTTTGGAGGAGATAAAGAAGAGCGCACATTGCGAAAAGAAAAAAGAGAACAAAGATCTCCAATTTGAATATTTTGAGCGTCTGTTAAGGGAAGGGCAAAAAGCAAAAGACGGACATGAACCAGAGATTGACCCAGGTCTGAATCCTGAAATCATGTCGAGATTACTTGTATCACAATTGAAGGCTATGGCCCAAGATCCAATGTTCGACTATTCAAAAATGTCTTATTTTGATACATTCTCGACATCATGGAGAATTTTCATGCGAGGCATAGCTACTGATTACGGGCGAAAAGTAATTGACGCATGGATCGCAGACAAACGACAATAATTCAATACATATATAGCTTACAAACTGAAATTAAAGAAATAATAAATATGAGACGAATCACACTTTCAGCCACAGCATTAATTGCAATGCTTAGCGTCACACAAGGAATTGTGGCACAAGGCACAGAAAGCACGCAACAGACTTCAACAGTCACACAGCAAAACGACAAGAAAATGAGTTTGTCGCTTCAAGACGCTATCAACTACGCTCTTGAGCACAACCGTCAGTTGAAAAACGCTTCACTTGACGTACAGAAAGCCGAAATGCAACGTTGGCAGACAATCGCCCAGATGTTGCCTCAGATCGACGCTAATTTCCAATACACTAATATGTTTAATCAGGAAATGGAACTTATGGGGCAGAAAATGAAAATGAATCCTTACGGTCAGATGACATTCCAAGCATCCGCAGGAGTGTCTGTACAAGGAATCATTGGTGCTCAAATGCAACGTATGGCAAAAGAGATGCAGGAAATAAATGTGCAGAAAAGCCAACAAGAGACAAAATATCAAGTAGAATCAACATACACTACAATTCTTGCTCTTGAAGAAACTGTTCGTCTTCTTGAAACAAACGTAGAAAACCTTGAGAAATTGAAATCAATGACAGAAAACGCTGTCAAGGCTGGCGTCGCAGAAAAGAATGACGCAGACCAAATTTCAGTACAGGTCGCATCTATAAAAAGTTCTGTAAACTCAACAAAGCGTTCTATAGAAGCTCTGTATAATGCATTGATTCTCAACATTGGAGCAGACAGCGATGTCGAAATAACTCTAAATCAAAAATTTGAAGATTTAGTTAACGACGGCACTATCCTTGAACTTACTAATTCAAATCTTGATTTGAACCAAAATATCGACTACCAGATGCTAACAAAGAGTTCTGAGATAACAGATAAGCAGAAGCAGATGGCAGTTGCAGCATTCTTCCCGACTGTAGGTGTAGCTCTTCAAAACACACACAAGCACTACTTTACAGACGGAATGAACTTTGACATGACCCCAACAAACACCTTCGTCGCTACTTTGAGTGTTCCTATTTTCTCTTCTGGAAAAAGAACTTGTGCTGTGAAAGAGGCTAAAATAGCACAGATTGAGCAAGCCAACACAGTGGAAGACACTGAGATAGGACTAAAGATTCAGGAGAAGCAATTGAAATACAACTTGACTTCAGCATATGAGAACTATACTGTACAAAAAGAGAACATCAATGTTATGTCTTCTGTATTCAACAGCTATGGAGAGAAATTCAAGTACGGACGTGCTTCAAGTATGGATGTCACAAATTCAAGCATGAACCTTACAACAGCACAAACAAACTACGTCAACTCAGTGCTTGAAATGGTAAACGCAAACATCGAGCTTAAAAAGCTCCTTAACAAGTAAAAACAATAAAGATATATAAATTATGTACAGAAAATCACTAATTTTCTTAGCAGCCGGCATGATCGCGCTTTCATCATGCGGCAAGAAAGACAACGCAAAAGCAGCAGGAGACGCTGTTGCGGTTGCTGACTCTGTAGAGGCTCAGCTTGTGCGAACTGGATTGGTGGAGAAACGCCAAATCGAACGCAAACTGTCTTGTTCTGCCGTTCTTGACGGTTGGGAAACTGTTGCGGTATCACCTTCAGTGACTGGAATCATCGAGAAATTAAACAAAGAAATCGGAGATAGAGTTAGTGCCGGAGAAGTTGTAGTTCGCATGGATCAGACTCAGTTGAATCAGGCTAAACTTTCTTATGCCAACGTATCTACAGAGATGCAGCGTATGGAGGCTCTTCTTGCAGGTGGAAACACAACTCAGCAGCAGTATGACGCAGTAAAGCTTCAGATGGATCAGGCAAAACAAAATCTTGATTACCTTCAGAAGAACACTTTCTTCAAGGCTGAATGCTCAGGAGTTATCGCAGAGAAGAATTACGAGAGCGGTGAACTTTACAACGCTGCACGTCCGATCTACACTATCAAGCAGACTAACGTTCTTAAAGCTTTGGTAAGTATTCCAGAATCATATATTCCTGCAATCAAGAAGGGTCAAAAGATGGCATTCACATCTGACATCTACCCAGGCAAGGAGTTCTCTGGAATTATCGACGTCGTATACCCTACTGTAGACGCATCGACTCACACATTCCAAGTGAAAGTCAAAATTCCTAACGGAGCAAACACACTTCGCCCAGGTATGTATGTGAAGACTGTTCTTGGTGTAGGAAAGGCAGAAACAATGGTTGTGCCATATATGTCAGTGCTTAAACTTGTAGGTTCAAACAACCGCTACATGTTCACAGTACAGCCAAATGGTACAGCAAAAAGAGTAGACGTCACTCTTGGAGACAGATTTGACGACATGGTCGAGATCATCACTGACGAGATCAAGCCAGGAGATATCATCGTGACATCAGGTCAGGCTCGTTTGGTAGACGGTTGTGATATAAAAATCATTAATGATTAATTAAGCTAGGAATTAGGCTATGAGTATATTCAAAACGGCGATTGACAAGCCGATAACAACATCGCTCATCTTCATTGCGGTGATGGTGTTAGGTATATTCTCCTTCAAGAAAC
>CAMJFV010000296.1 GCA_946405045.1 uncultured Bacteroidales bacterium
ATGATACTGTCGCTGCGTTGAAAGAGTATGATTTCGCCATTTCCATAGATCCTAGTAATAAAGAAGTATTGTTGGATAGGGCAATCATGTTTAGAAAAATGAAGCAGTATGATAAGTCGACAGCTGAATTAAAGAAGGTTATCGCAATGGAACCAAATCATCAGGCCTACAGAGGTGTGGCTCAAAATGAGTATCTGAAGAAAAACTATAAGGCGGCTGCTGATTGGTACACAACAACACTTGATAATTTTTCTAACAGTTATTACACGTATATCTTACGTGGAAAATCATATTTGATGATGAAAGAGTATGACAAGGCATTTGATGATGCTCTGTCTGCTATCCCTACAAAGTATTTTGAGGAAGCCTCCCATTTGCTAAATGAGCTGGTTGACTCTACATCGTTTGATAGTGTTATGAACAAACTCAAGAATAGGGTGGAGGAAAAACCTTCTAAACTTATCAGTGAAAACGTAATCCCTAATCTTTACTATAATTATGGAAAAGTTTATGAGGCTATAGATATTTATTCTTCCACATTACATTCTGGAGAAGCAAACGATTATATTGCTTGTTTGTATATAGCAGACTGCTATTTGTTGGCCGGTGAATACGACAAAGCTTTGGCATACTGTGATTCTGCCTATGCGGTGGATCCTAAAAAAATGAGATGCTGGCGTTCTAAATTGAGGATTTATACAGTAATGGGAGAGTACGATAAAGCATTAGCGACTGCTGACGTACTGATTGAAGACAATTCTAACTCTGGTGTGAAAAGTTTAGGTAAAAAGGCACTTTTAAACAAAAAATCTGATATCAAACAACTAAAAGGTGATTTGCAAGGTGCTATGGATGATTTAGAACAGTCGTGTGCAATTGTCGAGGATAATTTCGATAACTTAAAAAAGGCGACATTGTTGTATAAAATGGGAAGACAGAAAGATGGAGAACTGATTTTGAACAAACTGCTGGAGGACCAAGAATTTGTTTCAGGAAGACACGCAAAATATGCTTATGCTCTTTTAGGTCAAAAGGATAAGGCAAGGTCGTTGTGTGAAACGGAAATAGCAGAAGATTCAGATGACTACTTTAATATAGCCTGCACATATGGAGTGTTGGGTGAATATTCAAAAGGCTTGCCTTATATAAGAAAGTCTTTAGAAAAGCAACCTACCTACATCGTCGATATCCTTGTCGATTTTGATATGGAAGAGTATAAGAAACTTCCTGAATTTTGGAATTTGATTAATGAGTTCAGACCAAAGAAGAGATAGTCGTAATTTTTTGTATCTTTGCACCTGTTTTGTTCCGACTCGTTTTCGTTTCGGATTAAAAGGGAATCGGGTGAGAGTCCCGGACAGTCCCGCTGCTGTAACCTTTAGTAGAGGATCGTTCATTTACAAAAATGCCACTGTCTTGATTGATGGGAAGGCGAGCGATTGAAGGAAGTCAGAAGACCTGCAAAACAACATACACCTACACGCTTCCGAGGAGAGGCAATAGGATGATTTTCCAAGACGACGGTTCATGTTTTGTTTTGGTATTTTCCTTTATGTGTCTTGCTCATTCGTGGTTGGTGTGTTTGATATGGTAATAATCAGCCCAAAGGATGTGCTTTAATTTCAGATTTGTATCTTTTATCCCTTTTATGTTGGGTTCTGTATGCGTCGCCTACGGAAACCCTTCCGACAGCATATCCTTTGATACGAAAATAGATGAGGTGGTAGTGACGGGGGAAAGTCGCGAATTATTACCTACCACCAACACAACTCAAACTCTCAGTCTTAAAAAATCAGATCGCCTTGCGTTACAAGGTGTATCGGATGCTGTGCGCCGTATGGCTGGTGCTGAAATAAAGGATTATGGTGGAGTGGGAGGTTTGAAAACTGTTTCTGTGAGAGGTCTTGGAGCCAAACATACTTTGGTGTGTTACGATGGATTCCCTGTCACAGATTGCCAGAATGGACAGGTAGATTTGGGAAGGTTTTCCCTCGATCAACTTGATGAGATACGATTGTACATAGGAGAAGATTGTGATATTGATGGGGGGGCTTTGCATTTGGCGTCGCCTTCGGTGTTATACCTCCTGAGTTATGAGCCGCTCTATTCGGATAAGAATTATCATATGGTTGCTAAACTTACCGGTGGATCATTCGGTTTTGTCAATCCACATCTGTTTTTCGATCATAAAATAGGCGAAAATAAATATAACAAAATCAAGGCTTCTGCTGATTTTTCCCGTGCCGACGGTAATTATCCCTACACTCTTACAAATGGTACGTTGAAGACGGAGGAGAGACGTGAGCATAGTGAGTCTGTATGTGGACACGGTGAGTTGTCGGGACGTTTTTTGTTATTTTCCAAAACTCAATTAATGGCTAAAACGCATTATTATGTGTCCGACAGGGAATTGCCTGGAGGTGTTGTTTATTACAATACAGTGAGCAATGAGACTTTGAAGGATAAGAATGCGTTCGCTGAGGTGATGACGCGCACTGACTGGGACAGTACAATGTTGAGGATCGGTGGCAAATTCAACTGGAATGGTTGCTACTACCATGATGAGGCTATGATGTATCCTGAAGGAACGCTGGATAACCGCTATTTTCAACGTGAGTGGTATGGAACAGCGGTGGTGCGACATAATTTTACCGAACATTTCTCGATGGCAAACGCCACCGACTATATACTTAACAGTTTCAACTCCAATATCTATGATTGTGTCTTCCCGCAGCGTCATACATTGTTGAATGCGTTGAGCGGAAGATTTAAGAGCAAGAAGGTGACGGCAACAGCCACTTTGTTGGGCTCATTCTACTTCAACCAAGTGGAGATAGGCGAAGCACCTGACAATTATCAACACCTGTCTCCTTCCTTTGCCGTCTCCTATAAACCTTTTGCTTCTTCTATTTATTTCAGAGCTTCTTACAAAGATATTTTTCGAATGCCTACTTTCAATGAACTGTATTTCAATTCTTTTGGGGCGAGAACTCTTGATCCGGAGAAGACGAAACAATTCAATGTCGGTGTCACGTACCAATATGGATCGGATAAAAGACGTTTGAAATCATTTGGAATTTCGGCAGACGGATATTTCAATAAAATCGACGACAAAATTGTCGCTATGCCGAAGATGTTTGTGTGGAGCATTGTGAATATGGGATATGTGGAGATTAAGGGATTGGATTTTATGACTAATCTTGAAGTGAAAACTTCTGATCGCACGTCTTTGTTTTTCACCGCAAAATACGCTTATCAATATGCTGTCGATTTGACTGATCCGAAATCGGATATTTATGAACATCAGATCCCTTACACTCCGAAACATTCGGGTAATGGCAGCGTCGCTTTTGAAAATCCGATAGTAAATGTGTCCTACAATGTCAATGCTGTGGGAAAACGATATTATCTGCCTCAAAATATCAGACCGAATATGATGGAAGCTTATGCAGAACATGGTGTCACTCTCTATAAAACATTGGATTTTAAGAAATTTGATATGAAGTTGAGAGGAGACGTCGTTAATCTGACAGACAAACAATACGAGGTGGTGAGGTTTTATCCTATGCCAAAACGGTCGTATAAAGCATCGGTAGAATTTAAATTTTAATTAATAATACTAAAACAAATGGATTTTAAG
>CAMJFV010000297.1 GCA_946405045.1 uncultured Bacteroidales bacterium
ATTACTGCTTCCAAGAGGCTTCACATAATAGGATGATTCATTTTCGTCTGTAATCAAAACACGTCTTTTTTAGATGCTGTAGCGTCGAAAAAACAAAATGAAGGGAAAACCAACCGTCTTCCCTTCATTTATCAAAATCTTTTTACCACTGGAATCCGCCACCGCCTCCACCACCGAAGGCACTACCATTACCAGTCTGTGTGCTGACTTGATAACTTGTGAAACCATTGATACTGAAGTTTTGTGCTGGTGTATACATACCGAAACGGCCATCAAAATATTCCATAGGACCGCTGAAGTTATTTCCGACATAGAACTTATAATTCTTCACATCAGAGTTGTAAGCACATACAGCTCCACTTTTCTTATTGCTTGTGGTTGATTCTAACGGCATCTTAATTGCAGCCAATACCTGTCCGGCATCATTAGCCACCAAAATATATTGTTCCTTAGCCAATGAGATGTCACTGCTGTAGATATGTCCTTGCGACTCTACCGGAATAGACTCGTTGAACATTCCGTTTCCTCCCACAGCAAATACAAATCCACCTTGATGTTTCCATCCTGTATCAGTATCCAATGGAGAGTTGAGTGAATGGCTCTGCGCCACAACTGTGATACCACCTGAGATGATCATATCTCCGTTTGAATCCAATCCGTCACCCATACACTGAGCATAGTGAAGACCGCCCTCCACATAGATATGTACACTTTTTGAACTTTCGTTGCCATCTGTAGCGTTCCATGCATCGTCGTCCGCTATAACGTACGTCTTACTGTCTCCGCCTAATCTGATGATAGCTCCAGACAAAGCTTCGTATGACGACAACACTCTCAAATCTCCACCCAAGATTTCAAGTTTCTGTTTTCCGAAAACTCCCTGATCGTATGGTGCATCCACCTCTATGTCTCCACCATTGATCTTAACCTCTGGAGCCAAAATACCAGTGTCGAAAGCATAGATGTCAATTGTACCACTGTTTATCACAATAGATTTCTCGGCTTTGATTCCCTTTGGATATCCATGGTACTTTGTTCTTTCCATCTCAATAGAATTTCCCGGAATGACATATTTCTCACCATCACGGGTTCCGGCACTGATAGATAGGATATAATCACTTTCACTTCCGTTTTCACGTCCCAATGTGATGTTTCCGTCACAGATCAGACCTTTGCCCAACGAAGCAGAAAGTTTGTTGTCGCCTCCTGTAATCGTAACGTCGCCTTTCACCTTGATAGCCTTAGACGTTGCATATTCATAATCAGGTTTTGTGCTTCCTCCCATGCTCCATCCACCTGGATTCCAACCGCCAGGATTCCATCCTCCTTGCGACTGTCCGCCTTGTGATTGTCCACCTGAACCACCATCTTTAGTGATGAAATATCCACCTTTCACATCAATAGTCAACTCACCGTCTGTGATAGTCAAATCACCATCTGACTTGATTCCCTTCGCAAGTTTTGCATCAGAACCGATTTTTATTGTGTTCTTTCCTCCAGAAATCGTCACATTGCCATCACACTTGATACCCATACAAGAAACAGTGTCGTGGTTGACTTTCTCATCGTAATAGCTGCCAGTAAGGTCGATCGTACAAGTTCCACCGCTGATAGTCACATTCGCGTCTGAATTAATAGCTTTGGCAGCGACGCCGGATCCTTTAACCTGTAGATTGCTAGTTCCTCCAATCTCGATATCTCCGTCACAAGCAACCGCTGCGTTGTAGCCATAATCATTGTCTGTGCCGGCAAATGGCTCTTTTGCATCAAGAGAAACAGACAATTCTCCACCTTTGAACTGCACTTTCTTCTTTGCTTTTAATGCCTTGGATCCTTTACCTGTCACATCCGCAGTGATTTTTCCGCCTTTGATCTCTATGACACTATCACACTTCAAACCTTTTTTGTCATCAGAAGAGACGTTAAATGATAATTCGCCATCCTCGATATAGATCAACTCACTGCAATCAACGGCATCACCCTTAGTATCATTAATAGACAATTTTCCTCCATACAATTCCAAACCATCTGCGTTAATTCCGTCGCCTTCAGCCTGATCAATAATCACATTTCCACTATAGATCTCAACTCTTTTAGCAGAATTAATGGCATGTTGTTTCTTTCCTTTTATAGTCAACTCACCTTCACTTGCCAAACTATCCTGACTGATCTTAAGTTTGGATTTTGTATAAATGGCTGATTTCAAATTATTTCCTGAGTCATCAGACAACTCAGACTTTCCAATCAAATGAACAGTCGCCGCATAAGACTCGTCATTCAAAGCTTTGTTGAGAACGATAGGGGCTTGCTGTCCGGAAAGAGAAAGATTGTCAAACACCAATGTATACGACTTGTCTGGAGTTAATTCAAACACACCATCCGACGATGAGCCTGACAAATAATAAACCACACCTTTCTTACCGACATGAGAAATCAATGAGACGTGAGCATCATTCGTCTGCGTCTCAATTGCATCTTCACCGTATGGGTTCTTAATTACAACAGAGTTGTTTTGGTATGTGATAAACACTGTGTCTCCAGCACCTGAGCCAAAAGTGGCACTGTCAACAGCGGAAATATCATATGATTTTTTGTTTTTTCCTTCAACCAAGATCTTTCCATCCTTAAAACGCACAGTATCAACATCTGAAATCTTGATACTTTCTTTCACTTCATTACCTAAATAAAAAATGATAGATCTTTCTGCCCACAACAAAAGGCCCAAAAAGGACGCAAATAAGAGAATAGAAAATCTTTTCATATCTTGTTAAATTTAATATACACGTTACCAATATTCATCAAATACATTCCAGAGGAAAGAGATTCCACATTCAGTTTTTCGCCATTGCTTACAGTTCCAGACTTTACAATGTTACCTCTCATGTCGTAAATGGAATAAGAACGTTCCTCATCAAAAGGGACACTGACAATGATAAAATCCTTTGCAGGATTAGGTGTTACATCAAACGATGACACATACGAAGCATCTTCCACTTTTGATGCGTCGCCAGGGGAGAATAAAAGTTTTTTTATCTCCTTCAGATCAATTTTTACAGGATTCTGTTTTGATTCAGCATTATCAGATGCCTCAAACACTAAAAAATCACCTGAAAAATACATTTTACCAGATTCATACACATCAATCGTCTGCGTATGTTCGGCCGTCTCTACCGTAATTTTCGCCGAGGCTTTTTCACCCCAGGCATCCATACATCCGACAACAAGTCCGAATGCCATGAGAAAAATTAATCGTACGTTTTTCATGTTTTAGTTTTTAAGTATCAAGTTTTTCGCACATGATTCACATGTGTATAATTTATGTTTAGAGCTATTTCTAAAGGACAAACAAGGCTTGTGCGATTAATTGATTGTTAATGTGTTAGATTTAATCAGTAAAACGACACAAACGAATTTAGCCATCGACAAAAATAAGTAAATGCTTTTTTTTATGCAAAATTTTTCAACAAAATGACAATTTAAGAGTCATTTTCGACCGTACAATAATAAATAATGTCGTAATTACATTCATTGAGACGTGGCGATGCAGTGTCTCTACAATAAAATTTATTGATAAATGTTTTATAATCATAAAATTCTTATATTTGCCACACAAACATAAACAC
>CAMJFV010000298.1 GCA_946405045.1 uncultured Bacteroidales bacterium
TAGAGCACATGACTGTTAATCATGGGGTCCTAAGTTCAAGCCTTAGAAGAAGCGCAACATCGTGAAACCGATGTAAAATAGTTTCGGAATGCTTCTTTAGCTCAGTTGGTTAGAGCACATGACTGTTAATCATGGGGTCCTAAGTTCAAGCCTTAGAAGAAGCGCAACATCGTGAAACCGATGTAAAATAGTTTCGGAATGCTTCTTTAGCTCAGTTGGTTAGAGCACATGACTGTTAATCATGGGGTCCTAAGTTCAAGCCTTAGAAGAAGCGCTTAACCCAAAGAGATGTGATTCTGAATCGCATCTCTTTTTTTGTTGTAGACGGAATGATTTGCGTCTACATCCCAAAATCCTACTCCGACACAAAGTCTCCTTTTTGATTTTCATTAGTAAATATGATAAAAATGTCGGAACATTCAAAATTTACGAGGAAATAAAATCAATTCGTAATTCATAATGCGTAATTCGTAATTGTGGATACATGCCAACGACAACGGTGTGACATAACGTATGTTTTTGGGAAAACAATCTGTGTGTGGTCATATTTGAAATCATTTGAGCAGGCACAAGGTCTACCCATACGGAATCAATTCCGTCGCCACGGACGGGGATTTATCTATCCCGGAAAATAAAAAAACGAAATGCAGACTCATCCACATTTCGCTTTTTGCTTTACATATCCAATATCTTATTTTTTATCTAGTGTTTCGACGTAATCCATGAACATTGCGGGATATATAAGCAACACATCGTTGACATTCCCATAAGATTTGGCAAATCCGAGTGGATCCTCTTTCAACTTTTTATACATAGTCGGATTGTCTTCAAACATTTTTTCATAAAATTTTTGACAATCCTTATCTTTCATATGACTTAATGGATAATTTATAGATACCGTCCAAGGCCATTCTGGTTTCTTGAAATAAAAATTCACATCTGGATAACTACTTCCATTCTTATAAACTCTCATATATCCAATCATATATAAAATATAGCCATCTATATCAAACACTTTCCAACCTCCAGACTTCTTTGTCTTAGGCATTTTGGGATTCTTTTTTAAGAATTCATACGAATTAATTACATACTCTGAATATTCCTTCGGTCCATAATCCTTTTTTTCTTCATCGTAAAACTGAACATAAGCGATTTCCGGATCTTCAATCACAACTTTTTTATCCTTTGAACTCATCAAATAAATCGCCTGTCCATGCGTAAACCACACTTCAGGAGCCTCAATCTGATCTCCCGTTTTCAACGTGATCAATCCCGGTCTACCTGCTGCAGACACTGAAAAAATTGACACAACAGAAACAGCAACCGCCAAAATAATCTTTATTATACTCATGACTTTTAAATAATTTATCAAAAACAGTGGAGATTGAGATATTCTTTCTCCACTCAATCATTCTACATTAAAATCCATAACCGATGCAAACAGTGAAATATCTTCTTTTTCCATAGACACAACCGTCGTCATCACCTTTTTCAAAATTGAGCTCCGTCACTCGCTTGAAATTACACTCTGCTCCAACAAAAACCGCCTTAGACTTCGATGTCGTATATCCGATCTTTAATCCAGCATGCAAATTAGCTTCAAAATTAGGACCCGTTGTAATCACTGTTCCAACACCTCCAATCACGTATGGAGTGGCAAACACTTTGCCATTAGGTGCCAATTTGAACGGACACTGATATCCAATACGGAAAACAGCGCCAAAGAAAGGTTCTTCCTCAATCACATAGGTGGTATCTCCTTTCTTAACTTCTTCGTAGTAATATATATCAGGATCGCTTAACATATGTTTTACTGTATGCCCCATCTCAACACCACAGCCCAGCGTAAAATATTTACTTGGCAGTAACATATAAGAGATATCTAATTTCCGTCCATAATTTTCTGAAAGACCTTTAGACAATCCAATCTCAAAGTATTTACGCCACTCCTGCGAATAGATCACTTTTGATTCTTCAGCCTTTTTAATGCTTTCTATTTGCTCAGCTGACGTCGGACTGCTAACAATTTTATAGCCATCAGCAGTTTCCTTCCAAATGGTCTCTATTTCTTTACCTTTGTAAGTATAGGTTGTCTTATAATTATCCCCATCTTTCACTGTAGCTGAATATTCTACATCATCCACATTCTTTACTCCGTTGAACATAGACTCACCAGCTATAGATTTCATAACCGGAACAGGCTCTTTTGTACGGAGCTGGATTCTTCTTGTTTCAGACGCTTTATCCAACAATGCCGAAACTGTTGCTTCTTCCATACCAAACAGCATCTCATTTGCGACGTATGACGACAAATCAGCATCCTTTTTCTTCACATCTTCAAGAAACTGTTTAGCGATCTTTTCCACATCATTGGAATTATTTGGTGTAGCCGACGTTGCAATCTTTTCATTTGTAGCGACGCTGCTGTAATATCTGATTGGAATTGAGAAGTTGGTATTCTCACGGAAAGATGCCTTCCATGTGTTGATTCCGACAACAACATAGTTTCCTGATTTCTCCTTGACCAACAACGGACCACCTGAACTTCCCGGGTCGACTTGGGCTGTATGCTGATAAACGGCAACTGAGTCTATGTTTCCAAAAAACTCATCTTTTACACTATTGTTTGATACAACACCTTTACCGAGTTGCCACGACGGTTTGTCACCCAACACCGGATATCCCGCCGTCCAAACCTCGACACCATCTTTAATCTTATCTTTTTTTATATTAAGAGCAGGCACTTTCACATCGTCAGAAGGAAAATTCACTAAAGCGACATCAAGACTTTTTGAGACAAAAGATACAGGGCAACGAGCATACTTAACCTCAGCACCGCCAATCTCAAATGTCAAGTCCACAAATTTCGCATCTTCAACCACATGTTTGTTGGTGACAACAATAAGTTTTCCCTTCTCATCCTTGATCACAAAACCTGAGCCAAAAGAATCACCAGCAGAATATTCTCTTACTTGTTTTGCTGCAGAGAAATAACTTTTGTTCTGCAATGCATTTGCAACATTTTCGCAATTCAAAGAAGAATTGCTTGATTCTTTAATATAGCATACTGATTCTCTCAATTCGGCAGCGTGGGAAAATACTCCGACAAACAATGCCATAAAGGATGCAAATAATCTTTGCGAGGTTTTTATCTTAAACATAATATATATAGTAATAGTCCCAAATCCGCATTATTTTTTCTGAGACTTGCAAATTATCACAAAATAATAAAAAGGTCAAATTCAATTTTAGCCCACCTGACAATCAACTGAGCTTAACATTGAAAACTCAACTAACCAACAGCATTTCATTAAAAAAAAGAAAGAGTATCAAAATGAATGATTTTGATACTCTTTCTTATTTCGATTGCATATAGCAGTAGGATTATTTTCCGTAACGAACTACATCTGCAAGTTCTGCTCCTGCTTTGAAGTTTACAACCTTTTTAGCCTCTGTAGTCATCTGCTCACCTGTGCGTGGGTTGCGACATGTACGAGCAGGTTTCTCTTTAACTGACAAAGAAGCAAAACCAGTCAGATTGACTGAATCACCCTTTTTCAATGTGTCTGAAACAACACTAATGAAAGCATCTAATGCCTTCTTGCTGTCTGTCTTAGTTAG
>CAMJFV010000299.1 GCA_946405045.1 uncultured Bacteroidales bacterium
TTTTATCGCATTGGTAAAAATTCTTTTTTTGGACAAAAAAGATTGTATTCTCTTTTGATTTTAGTGTACTATATAACGAACTCATTATTTTGGTAAAATTTTGAGTGTTAGGATGGTGTGTCTAAAATAATAATGATGTCTATTGGCGTGAAGTTCGCAAATCAATATAAAATATGTGTCATTGGGCTTGGCTATGTAGGCTTGCCTCTAGCACGTCTTTTTTCTACAAAATTTGAAACTATAGGTTTTGATGTTGATAAAAAGAGGGTGGATGCTATTATGAATTGTGTAGATTCAACCAAAGAGGTTGACAGAAGCCTGCTTGAAGACGCAATAGTAAACCACGGATTTCGTTGCACTACAGAGGAAAAAGAAATTGAGAATTGTAATTTCTACATTGTTGCTGTACCTACTCCGATAGATGAAAACAACCGACCTGATCTGAAACCATTGCAGGATGCGAGCAGTGTGGTCGGACGGGTGATAGGAAAAGACAATATAGTGGTGTATGAATCTACCGTCTATCCAGGAATGACAGAGGAAGAGTGTATTCCTATCGTGGAGGAGGTAAGTGGATTGAAATACAATGTGGATTTCTTTGCTGGATACTCACCAGAGAGGATTAATCCGGGAGATAAGAAGCATACCGTCGAAACAATAATTAAAGTGACATCAGGATCAACTCCTGAAGTCGCTGATATTGTGGACAAAATATACAATACAGTGCTGATAAATGGCACACACAAAGCTCCGAGCATAAAAGTGGCTGAGGCGTCCAAAATAATAGAAAACACTCAGCGAGACGTCAACATCGCGTTTTTCAATGAGTTGGCGAAAATATGCAATGCAATGGGAATAGACACTCATGATGTGATAGACGCGGCGTCTACCAAATGGAATTTTATCAAATTGAGTCCAGGGCTAGTAGGTGGACATTGCATAAGCGTCGACCCATATTATTTGATTCAGAAAGCCCAGGTATATGGAGTGAGGCCTCGTGTGATGTACGACGCGAGAAAACTAAACGATGGTATGGGGGATTATGTTGCCAACCAGGTTGTTAAATGTATGAATAAGAAAGGTGTATTGGTGAAAGATGCGTCTGTTCTTATTTTGGGATTCACATTCAAGGAGAATTGCCCAGACATACGTAACACGAAGGTTGCTGACATTTACCATACGTTAAGAGAATACACATCAAACATCATAGTTTGTGATCCATATGCGGATGTTGACAGAGTGAAGTCTGTATATGGAATTTCGCTGGTAAAAGATATTCCATCAGACAGATTTGATGCTATAGTACTTGCTGTGGCTCATGATGGGTTTAAGAACATCTCCGTTTCCAATCTGAAAAAGAATTCTAGTAGTGTCGTTTACGATGTGAAGGGTATATGGGACAGGGAAGATGTGGATGGACGGTTGTGATATGAACTACTCAATATTTAACGATAAATGTCATCTGACTTAAAATCAACAACAAAACGAGGGCTTATCTGGAGTGCGATTGAACGATTTGGAACACAAGGCGTTCAGTTTGTTTTTGCCGTTGTCTTAGCTAGGTTGTTATCGCCTGAGGCATATGGTATTATTGCCATGCCTATGGTGTTTTTGGCGTTAGCTCAGATCTTTATTGATAGCGGTTTTTCCTCAGCTTTGGTAAGAAAACCAGATTTGACAGAAAGTGATCTTTCAACTGCGTTTTATTTCAATATTGTAGTAGGAGTCGTTTGTTATTTGATATTGTATGTTTTGTCTCCATTCATTGCAGATTTTTATGAAACTCCGATATTGTCTGATTTGTTGAAGGTGACATCGTTGACTGTGTTGTTTAATCCCTTGTGTATTGTGCAACAAACGATATTGACCAAGAAAATAGATTTTAAGACACAGGCAAAAGTATCTTTGTTGACAACAGTATTGGCTGGTGTTGTTGGAATAATTATGGCTTTTAAGGGATACGGAGTTTGGGCTCTGGTTGTACAGCAGGTAGGATCTGCTTTTGCTAGGGTTGTTGCTTTGTGGTATTTATCCTCATGGCGTCCTCAGGCTCAGTGGTCGTCTGATTCTTTCCACTATTTATGGAATTATGGCTGCAAGTTGTTAGCCTCAGGGGTGTTGGATACAGTATACAACAATATATATCCAATTGTGATAGGTAAATTTTATTCTGCTGGTAGTTTGGGAGTTTATACACGAGCCCAACATTTTGCAGATTTGCCTTCAATGAACATTACAGGCGTATTACAGCGAGTCACATTTCCTGTGTTGAGTTCCATTCAGAATGAGGATGACCGTTTGGCGCGAAATTATAGACAATTACTTAAATTATCGGCTTTTGTCGTGTTCCCTTTGATGGCTATGTTGGCGGGAATATCGGAACCGATGATAAGGATTCTGTTGGGTGAGCAGTGGATAGAAACTGTTCTTTTGCTTCAAATAATTTGTTTTGCTAAAATACTATATCCTATACATGCGATCAATCTGAATCTTTTACAGGTGAAAGGAAGGTCCGACTTGTTTCTTCGGTTGGAAATCATTAAAAAGATCATAGGTGTCTCGATTATGATATATACAATACCAAGAGGCTTGGTTATGATGGCTTCAGGTATGGTGGTCACCTCTTTTTTGTGTTTGATTATAAATACATATTACTCAGGCAAATTGATCCGTGTTGGTTATTTTGTGCAAATGAAAGATATAATGCCTACTATGATAATATGTTTGTTGATGTCTGCTCTTATGTTAATCATAAGTAAAATCATCCCCAATATTTATTGTCAATTTTTAATGAGTGGATTATTGGGTGTTTTGTTTTATGTTGGAGCGGCTAGATTGTTTTTGAAAGAACAATATGACTATGTGTTATCATTGGTGAAAAATAAAAAATCAAATTGATATGAACAATGATTTAATAACTGTGACATCTCCATTGCTCCCTAATTTGGAAGATTTTCATGAAATGCTGAAGGAAATATGGGAGAGTAAATGGATAACAAACAATGGATCTTTCCATAAACAGTTAGAAAAAGAATTAGCTATATATCTGAAAGTTCCATATATATCATTGTTTACCAATGGGACTCTTCCTCTTTTAACAGCTTTACAAGCTTTATGTATAACAGGTGAAGTTATCACAACTCCATATTCTTTTGTTGCTACGACTCATTCTATTTGGTGGAATGGGTGCAAGCCTGTTTTTGTAGATATTGATCCATCGACAGGCAATATAGATCCGGATAAAATAGAGGCGGCGATAACACCTAAGACAACGGCAATTATGCCTGTCCATGTATATGGCAAACCTTGTGACACAAAGCGTATTCAAGAGATCGCGGATCGTTACGGATTAAAAGTTATATATGATGCAGCTCATGCTTTTGGTGTTGAGGTCAATGGCGAGAGTATTCTCAATGCAGGTGATATGAGTACATTAAGTTTCCATGCAACAAAAGTATATAATACGGTAGAGGGAGGAGCTCTTGTGATGCATGATGAAGCGACAAAAAAACGTATTGATTATTTAAAAAATTTTGGTTTCGCTGATGAGGTTACTGTTGTCGGACCAGGTATAAATTCAAAAGTAGATGAGGTGCGTGCCGCATATGGCATATTGAA
>CAMJFV010000300.1 GCA_946405045.1 uncultured Bacteroidales bacterium
GTGAAAGATAACGAAGTTGTGAAAAACTAAAATAATATGAAAAAACTATTTACAATTGTTGGCGCTACTCTGATGAGTTCAGCACTGTTTGCTCAAAACATTTATGTGCATCAGAATGATGGTACTGCTTATGGCTATGATGTGGCTGATGTAGAAGAAATTAATTTTTCCCTTGGAAAATCAAGATTGGCAACACCTGCACCTGACACTGCTTGTGAGAAGAGACTTAACGATCCTGAATATCTTTTGGATGCTCTTTCTGGAATCATTTCGAAACTGCAGGAGAGCGCGAAAGAAAATGAATCGAGAAGAGACTCTATTTCTTGGTTGTATAACGAGATTAACAAAAAGAACTCAGAAATAAAGACATTGAAGCAGAAATTGGCTGCATGTGGAGGGGAATGCAAAGAAGATACCAATGCTGTTGATTTGGGACTTTCTGTAAAATGGGCTTCTATGAATTTGGGAGCTACAAAGTCAACTGATATGGGAACACACTACTCTTGGGGAGAGGTGACTCCATTTGACGACACTTACGACTATTCAGGATGGTCGGCATCAGAGTTGATTGAGAAAGGTATTATGACTGCCGACAGTATACTTACTCCTGAACATGATGCTGCAACTGTAAACTGGGGATCATGTTGGAGAATGCCAACTGAGGCTGAATCTAAAGAACTTGTAGAAAAGTGTACATGGGAGTTCGTTACAGTTGATGGAATGAAGGGATGCAAAGTTACAGGACCTAATGGCAATTCTATCTTCTTGCCTGCAGTCGGTGTGTTGAAGCCTAAAGAAACAACTCCATCTATAGGCAATGGCTACTACTGGACTTCTGGATTCAGTAATGTGGAGGATATCTATGGAGTAAGTTTCCTTATGTTTACTTCTGATAAATCACATAGACTTCATTGGATGCACACACGTTATGATGGCGTGTTGATCCGTCCAGTTTTGAAATAATATCAAGTTTGTTTGGAATAGAAAAAGGCGGCTATATGTCGCCTTTTTTTATAAAATGCAAAATGCCGTGGCGATAAATTTCACCACGGCATTTTTACACGCATATTCTGAATTGCACGGACGTCCGTGCCTACGGATAAAAAGAAGATCATTGCAACCATAAGGCTGCAATGATCTTCTAAAATTTTGATTTTGTCCTAAACTAGATTCTGTAATGTTTTATTCAGGACTAATCAATAATTACTTCAAAACAACTTTTTCAACAACTGTGTCGTCCTCTGAAGTGACCTTTACGAAATACACTCCTGTGCCGAACTTGGTCAAATCTATAGAAACTTCATTGTCGTCATATTCTGCAGACAATACTGTATTTCCTAGAGCATCAACAACTTCCACCTTGTCAATAGTCTTGTCATTGATGTTGATATTTACAACACCAGATGTCGGGTTAGGGAAGATAGATAGTGAAGATGAGCCGATGTTTTTAGTATAAGTTGTATTTTCACTCGCTTTCTGACAAGCAGTTCCGTCACTAGGAGTAGTGATATTTGAATTTTGGCAAGAAAGAATACGTCCACGGAAAACAGAACCTCCTCTATTTGAGAATGGAGGTCTCAAGGAAATCTTATTATAAGATGAGTATGTGACATCTGCATAGTCAGTTATAATGCTTGAAGATTTAACCAAATTTTCCGCAAATTTCACAACGTATCTATTGTTTATATTAGAATTGTATTCAATCTCCTTAGGAACTCCGCCGTTTATTGTCTGCTTTTCTCCGAAACAGTCAGCTGACCAGTATTGTGGATGTTCCTGGTAGAAATTGCCAGAAGTAAATAATTTTCCTTCAGTTGCAGCCAAGTCGTTTTCTTTCGCAAATATGTATGCTTCTAACATTGACACCACACCGTCTCCATTATAATCACTTTCCTCTGGGTCTGATAGACCGCACATAAAGGCTTTTGTGAAATAAGAATTAAGATAATATTCATTTTTATCCCATTCTACAACGCCATTTTCATTAGGATTTACTGCAGTGATGATTGTTCGATTAGTAGCAGTTCCATTCTTTGAAAGTGCAGGGATAAACGAACCTGAATAGCATTGGTTCATCACAACAGAAATGGATTTTGCATTGACCTTGTCAATTTCATTTGCTAAATTGTTAGCAGAAATTTTTTTCCCATCCCAAGAAGTCATTTCTCCTCCAGTGCATATGCCATGAGCTATCGCATAGACAAACAAACTTTCAAATTGTTTGCTGGCACTTTTACTCTTCAATAGATTAAACACATTTGTTACATCTCCTGGCAATGAAGAATATGTAATGTCATTTTTGCCATCGCGATCCAAATCCAAAGGCATATCAACATACTGTCCAGATTTTGCTGACATCACTTTTGTCGTGTTATTAGGACCTCCTGACATCAATACATAAATGTTCTCTCTTGGAATGCCATATACATCTCTCAACAATTGGTATGTCAAAGCACAGTCGTTCCAGAAAGAAAGGAAAAATTTATCTGGTCTAGAACCTCCACAATAAAGTACAGCGTATGAATTTGGACTTGTCTTGCCAGTATTTTTAAACTGTCCTTTGCTCAAAAAATGGTTGCTGTCATATTTGATAGAATTAATGGCGTAAGGCTCATTCGCACTAGCTGATCTTAAACTAGAGAATACCGGTGTGATATCAGACCATCCGTCCAGATTATCCAATGGCATATTTACATCATTAATGACCATTGACTCGTTTTCTTTAGAAACCGATACCACCTTTGCTTGATGCCCCCACATTGCCTGAGGCATCATGTCAACAAAGAAGGTCCATCCAGATGGATCAACCTTTACAGGCTCATCAAACGAAATCTCAACCTCGGATAAAGAATTCTTATTACCGAAAAGTTGGTAATTCTTCAATCCAAGGGTGCTTTCTACATAATTTTTCACCACTGTTTTTGCTTGCTCATAACTTGTCGCTGCCATTGAAGACAGACAAGCAAATGAAGACAAAAACAGAGTGGCAACTGTTTTGTTCATCATAATATTATTTTCCTAATGATTCGAACTTGGCTTTTAGCTGAGCATTCTCTTTCTCAAGTTGAATCATGTGAAGTGTCAACTCCTCGATCTTCTCCAATAGAAGGTTGCTCATTTTAGAAACGCTTACTCCGTTAGCGTCCATCTCTGCTGCTGAAGGCATGCCAGGTAGGTGGTGGTGCTCGTTAACAAAATTTTCAATTTCTGATAGAGACTTCAAATCGTAGTTGGCGTCAAACACATAGTCGGCTGCGTTCTTCATGTCCATTGTGATATCCTTGGCTGCAAGGTTGTCAACATTAATAGACTGGGAATTCATAGAGATCAAATCAACATTACCTTTACATCTGATGTCTCCAACAATATCAAGTGCTACAGTAGGATTTGTGACACCAATGCCGACTTTACCACTTTTAAAGACGAACTGGCTTGCCTCAAAAGCAAATGGTTTTAGACCACTAGTATTTGAAACTTTCAATTTCATGTTGCCATTAGTGCCACCAATATCAACATGATCGACATAACTTCCTGTTGAAGACTCAACCGACAAACCAACGGTTGCTAACCCTTTTTGAAAGCAAAATGACGAATAAGAGCGGCAAGGACCATAGAAG
>CAMJFV010000301.1 GCA_946405045.1 uncultured Bacteroidales bacterium
GAATAGAATAATTTATTAGAATCATAAAAAGAGACGTTACTTGTTGACGTCTCTTTTTGTAGTAATTTCTTTTTGTTTTGCATAGCAATAAAAAAATAGAGTGTTATATTCACTATAACAAAAAGCAATTTACTACCTTTGCATCATAAATTGTAAAATAGTGAGAAATTATGAAGAGCGTTGAAAATTTGGTAGCTGAAAAGCTTTTGAAGGTAAAAGCAATCAAGGTACAACCTTCTAATCCATTTACTTGGGCAAGTGGTTGGAAATCTCCAATATATTGTGACAACAGAAAGACATTGTCTTATCCTGACGTACGTACATTAATCAAGATAGAGATCGCAAGAATCATTCGTGAGACTTATGATGATGTAGATGTTGTAGCAGGAGTTGCAACTGGTGCTATAGCACAGGGAGCGATGGTTGCGGATGAATTAGGATTGCCATTCGTATATGTACGTTCGGCTCCTAAGGATCATGGATTGGAGAACCTTATAGAGGGTGACCTTAAGCCAGGTCAGAAAGTAGTAGTTGTTGAGGATTTGATTTCAACTGGAGGTAGTTCGTTGAAGGCTGTTGAGGCATTACGTAAGGATGGATGTGAAGTTGTAGGTATGGTTGCAATTTTCACATATGGATTCCCTCTTGCAGAGCAAAAATTCAAAGAGGCTGGCGTACAGCTCACAACGTTGTCTAATTATGAGGCTGTATTGTCACACTTGGTTGATACTGATTACATCACAGAGTCTGACCGTGCTACATTGCAGGAGTGGAGAAAAGATCCAGCAAACTGGAAGATTTAATATATATGGAGTCATACGTTAGTGGAGTAAAGGCAGCTCAAGGTACTGCAGAGCAAGTGTTCAAGGTGTTGAGTGATATGAATAATATCCAACGCATCAAGAGCAGGATTGAAAGCAAAGTGCAGGATCTTCAAACGACTACCGATACTTGTTCTTTTTCTGTTTCGCCATTCGGATCCGCATCTGTAAAGATTACGTCGCGTGAACCCAATAACACAATTATTTATGAATCTGTGAATTCACCGATGGCATTTAAGATGTGGGCTCAGATTAAGGAGGTTTCTCCTACACAGTCTGCAATCAGACTTACTCTTAAAGTCGACCTGAACTTTATGTTAAAGAGTATGATTGGTGGAATGCTGGAGCAAGGAATTGATAAAGTAGCTGATGCGATTGCAAAGTTGCCTTACAGTCAAATCAAGTAAATAGAAGAATTGAAATATGTCGGCACTAATTTTGGTGCCGACTTTTTATGTTCATACCAACCAATACGTTTATGAGTATCTTCGATAAAGTAAAGAGTGTATTTTCCGATGATTCAGGTAACAAGACAAATGATAATTCCAACGAACAAAATAATCTGACACCTGTTCAACTTTTTGAAAATGTGTTAAATTCTTTTCCCATTGAGTATAAAATTGAAAAAATGGATGAAAAGGATGGTTCTGTTTTTGAATATGAATATCAGGGTGGACATTTTGTTACATATGTTTATAACAGTGCACGTTTTTCACATATTATTTTCCCTGGTATTGCATCTGACAATCTGGAGTATGCGTCTCTTTATGCGGAGGTATGCAACAAATTAAACGGATTCCTTCATCCTGTAAAGTTTATCGCAGGTACGACGGAGGATTCTGTTCATCTGGATATTATTTCGACTATTCCTCTTTTCTCGTCATTGCCTGATTATAAGGATTTTCTTCAGTCGATTTTTGCAGAGATCTTCCGTTCAAGTCGTCATGCTGTCGACAAATTGAAGGAGTATATGAATGAGGCGGAGATTGATGAGCAGAGTGAGGATGAATATGCAAAACTCTGCAATTATAGGAAGACGCAGTTGCTTAGAGAAAAAGAATTGTCGCATGACACTCAAAATCCATTTAAACGAGGTCGATATACTGTTGAGCCATATGTGACTTTGGAGTCATATTTGAAAGAGATATTTGATATCTATATAGACTCTGTGGCAATGCTTGAGATCATTGGTGATGATGTTCAAAGGATAGAAAACATCGATGAAATCAAGAAAAAGTTGATATTATCGCCTGTTGTAGATTATTCAGAGGATGGCAAGGTTGAGGTGTCACGTATGGCAGCAACCATTCTTGTCTACTTGAAAAGCGATGAAGATGATAATTCTTTTGGAAATATTCTCACTATTCATCTTAGGGTGGAATCGGAGACAAAGGATGTTGTTCTTGTTCGTGCTTCTTCTGTGCTACCTCCTCAAGGAGAGACTGCAAAACATTCTGTGGAATCAGAGATGCAGGCTCATACACTTTTGTTGGGAGTGGATACTCGTACAAGCAAAGAAAAAATCGATGAATTCGTCTTTATGCAGGCAGATGCTGAAGATAAAGTCATGTCGGGCAAGGAAGATGAATTATCTGATGCTCAGCGAGCGATTTTCTTCAGTGAGAATAGTGTTATAGGCTATGAACTATATTGGGCAAACAAGTATTGTGATGCCAAACGGACACTAGATGCTCTTTCATATTTCAAACATTCGTATGAACTGATGGAAAAGTCGCGTCACATGGATAAGGGTGAGAATGAAAGATGGCTTTTCTATCATGTCGCTTTCTTAATAGGATACTGCTACCTTGATCTGAATAATCCTGAAATGGCATATTTTTATCTTGATGTGTCTCGTGTAGGTTTGGATAGAATAATAGATCATGAGGAGTATATTAATTGTCTTGTCAATCGTGGAGATTTTCGTACATTGTCCCTTCTTGATAATGTTATACAGAAGTTTGAAGAGAGTAGGAGTCAGTTCGAAGGAAATGAACGTATGATAGCTCATTATCATTTTTTGCAGCGTCGACGTTCGTATGTTTTGATAGATATGGGTGAGTATGGTAAAGCGGAAGCAATATTAAAAAAACTTCTTGATGTGGAAGATTCCAAAGAATTCGCGCTCAATGAACTTGCGATTATTCAGAGACGTAAAAGAGAACAGTAAAAAAATACAAATATTAATAGAGTAGGGCAGGAATCAAACCTGCCCATTTTTTGTTATAGTTATAAAGTTATTTCAACTTCAGGCAACCCCAACATTTTTCTATAAAGGGCGATGTAAGCCTTTATATGACGTTCGTAAGAGTATGAGTTAGCATATTCTTTTTCTGCTTCTGCACGGCTTGAATCCGCATAAAATTCAGATATTTTATCACGGACCAACGTCGCCATATATTCAGGTTCAAGATCTTTCCATACATATGCATGAGTGGAGCATATTTCCGGTAGAGAAGAATAAGGCGATGAAAAGACAGCTTTTTTGAAATGCATGGCTTCAATGATAGGCAATCCGAATCCTTCCAGACGACTAGGAAACATTAGAGCCGTCATGTTTGCGTAAAGCCAATTTTTCTCTTCGTCTGTTATAATGCCAGTGATTGTGATGTTGTCAATTTTTTCGTTTTTGACTCTATCTTTAAGCTTTTGTGCATATTCCCCACTTGTACTTCCACATACATAAAGTTCATATTCTGGAAGGAATTTCATCATATCCAGAAGAACGTGGATGTTTTTTTTCTCTCTTACTGCTCCGACTGCACAAAGAAATTTTTTGTCTGGTTT
>CAMJFV010000302.1 GCA_946405045.1 uncultured Bacteroidales bacterium
AATCACTCGATATGCATACCCTTCCGGCAGATAAACTTTATCATAATTCATTATAGTTTCTATCAAATCTCTCATATTTATCACATGATTATTTGATTTTACTCCTGAAATATCAGCACTATCAGAGAATACGACAATTGAAACGACAGGCAAATAAGGTATATATGGACATTCCTTCAAAATTTTCTTTATTTCATACACATGTCCAAGATTTTGTCTGACTGGATTATAAAATTTATTTTTTGTGACGTAAGTATATGTTTTCCACCATTTTTTTTCGTATGTCACATCAGTCAATATAATTTGTGTCCACGAATCTCTGTCATCGTTTCCATATATTTTCCCAATATAGTTTTTTGTTTCTATTACAAAAACGCCATACTTTGACACCACAACATGATCAATCTGTGTTGACCCTTGATTTTTTTCAAATATAAGATCATGCATCGCATAGTAATCATCAGGCAAATTCTTAAGAATCCCTTTAACCATAGATTCTCCAACAAATCCTTTTGTTACCTTTATTTTCTGATTCGAGTTTCTTTTCCTTAGCCAGATTAAGACAACAAGAAAGACTATAAATACAAGAACGACTGACATGCGATACGTTTTATTTTTTCAATATAAATATAGAGGAGACGCTGATTCCCAACGTCTCCTCATTTGAATTTATAATTTCACATTTTGAATTTCCAAAAACTCCCTCATTCCTTCCGACGCTCCCTTTGCGATCACATTTATAGGGCGGTTGAAACCGGCAGTGTTTGGTTTAGGATCAATGAGGAACATCTCCGCGTTACGTGGAGCATACATCGAAAGACTTGCCGCCGGATACACCTGCAAAGAAGTTCCGATGATAAGCAGGATATCAGCAGTCTGCACCAACTCAATGGCCGGTTCTATCATTGGCACCGCCTCGTTGAAAAAGACAATGAAAGGACGCCATTTTCCGCCGTCAGGAGCGACATCTTCCCTTGAGATCAGTGGATTCGGCAAGGTGTTTCTGTCGACGATGAGATTCTCATTCTTCATCGAACAGACTTTTGTCAACTCTCCATGCAGATGGATTATATTGCTGCTTCCAGCTCTTTCGTGAAGATTATCCACATTCTGGGTGATTATCTGCACATCAAACTTATCTTCCAGCGTCTTCAATGCCAAATGAGCGGCATTCGGTTCCACTGTGGCAAGTTGAGCGAATCTGTCGTTATAGAACTGCACCACCATATCATA
Organism: uncultured Bacteroidales bacterium; assembly: GCA_946405045.1. Lineage (GTDB taxonomy): Bacteria > Bacteroidota > Bacteroidia > Bacteroidales > Paludibacteraceae > UBA1723. Next base: position 1,234 of record CAMJFV010000302.1, read on the forward strand.
GTTGCGATACAGAGCCTCATGTGTACAGATCTCTTCAACTGAATGTTTTTCCCATAGACCGTCGGAATCACGGAATGTGCTGATTCCGCTTTCTGCACTTATTCCTGCTCCTGTGAGCACCACTAATCTTTTCTTGTTTCCCATGTCTCTTTAAATAATGACGGAATAATAAAACAGAGACGGAGCACGCTCCGTCTCTACAGCATCCATCAATATATTATCCAATCAAAGAATTTAACTTCTGCTCGATCTGCTCCTTCTTGACAGCTCCTGTCATTTTCTCCGACAATTCGCCATCCTTGAAGAACAACAACGTAGGCGCGCTCATAACTCTGTATTCCATGCAAAGATCGTCCACATCACCACTTCCCATGTCGCCATTGAAGAATGCCACCTTCTCTGCGAACGACGGTTCTATCTCCTCCAATGTCTTGCTTAACGCCTTGCATGGTCCGCAACCGGGAGCTCCGATCTCTACCACCATCACTTTATTCTCGTTCAGTTCACTAGTGAAACTGCTGTCTGTAATCACTTTTGCCATAACAAAATCAAATTTTTAATGCTGAATGTCAAATTATCCACTCAGGGTTTTTTCATTTAATCAATCCTTTTTCAAACAATCTGTCGACGGCTTTTGCAAGTCCATCGTTGTCGATATCATCCGTAGTGAATTTCGCCACTCGTTTCAACTCGTCGCAAGCATTGCCCATCGCAATTCCCCACCCCACAGATTCAATCATCTCCAAATCGTTACCACCGTCGCCAAAAGCCGCAACCTCATCCTTCGTAATGCCAAGATGCTGGATCATTTTCTCTATTCCAACCATTTTGTTGACACCGTTTGGAATGATATCACTGAAGAGCGGACTCCAACGTGGTGCGTAACACTTCGGAAAGATAGGCAAAATTTTCGAATTTTCCTCTTCCGTGAATGAAATAATCATCTGGTAGACGTCGGAATCTGCAAAATCATCAAGATTTGCAGACGGTGGGATTGGAAAGTCCAACACTTCAAACACCTTCTGCATCTGATCGTCGATGAAGTTGATCACGATCTTGTCCTGCAGCACGAAACATGTGGAACGAGGCTCTTTCTTTATATATTCAAGCCACAACTTCACATCTTTCTTTGACATAAGATTGCTGTGCACAATCTCGTCGCCAAACGTACAGAGTCCGCCATTCACCATCACATAACCATCAAAAAGGTCGGCATGAGGCTCTATCTTATCCATACTTGCTCTGTGACGTCCACTTGCGATAAAAAGACGGACACCAGCTTCACGCAATCGCTTCAATGCATCTAATGACGAATCGGGGATCTTATGAGTGTTGAAACTTACAAGAGTTCCGTCGATGTCGAAGAAAGCCGCTTTGATCATATCTTCGCAAACTCACTTTTGATATTGTTCCAAACTTCAGCCGGCATCTTTGTTCCGATATGCTCCACGATATTAGCGCCAACGATCGTTCCGTATTTAGCAGCCACCTTGATATCACCAGTCGACATCAGTCCATAAAGGAAGCCCGACGCAAAAAGGTCTCCAGCTCCGGTCGTGTCGATGCAATTTCTGCCTTTCAAACCTTCGACAAACACAATCTCGTCGCCACGCATTGTCCAAACGCCCTTGGCTCCACACTTCACGATCGCAACCTCGATATCTTCAGAGATGATCTCCGCAGCACGCTTCAAATCATCGCACTTAGTGAACGAATGCCCCTCGTCTTCATTAGCAAAAGCAATATCGACATAATTCTTAGCAAGGTAGTGCATGAAATCGAAATTCTCATCCACAACATTGTAGCTTGCCAAGTCGAGAGAGACTTTCGCGCCACACTCTTTCGCAGTCTTCATCACCTTCTCTATCAGATCATGACTCTGCACAAGATAACCGCCGATATGGCACACATCCGCACCCTTGAAATATTCAGGGCGGATATCATCAGCAGAGAACGTTCCCGTCGCACCAAGGCAAGTACACATCGTACGCTCGCCATCTGGAGAAATAAGAGATATACAACGGCCAGTAGGAAGTTCCGAGCGAATCATCTGAGCCTCTATTTCAGAGTTTACTATATCAGACTCAAAAAAGTTTCCAACCTCATCGTTGCCGATCTTGCCAAGAAAACTTGTTTCGGCTCCGAGGTTTGCCAAGCCGCTGATTGTGTTGGCAGCGGAACCTCCAGCCACGAACTGACACTCTAGATGTTTGATGTCATCCGAGATCTTTAATGCCAATTCATCGTCTATCAATTGCATTCCTCCCTTAGGAAGATTATATTTTTTTATAATGGTCTCATCGGGCAATCTACACAACATATCCACCAATGAGTTGCCTATACCTAGTATTTTCATATTATTTTTCACTTTTT
>CAMJFV010000303.1 GCA_946405045.1 uncultured Bacteroidales bacterium
CTCCATGCCATAATCCGCTAAGCAACATTGTTGTCATTAGATTTACGTTGCGACGGAAGGATGAGCATCTACTGCCTCCAAGCGGGATATAGACGTAGTCGCGGAACCAAGAGGATAGGGATATATGCCATCTGTGCCAGAATTCGGATATGCTGGAAGATAAGTATGGACGGTTGAAATTGTTGCACATGTCGTATCCCAGCAATTTTGCGGAACCGATGGCTATCAGCGAGTAACCGTAGAAATCTCCATAAATTTGGAATGTGAAGCAGAGAGAGGCGAGAAGATAACTTCCTCCGTTGTGTTGTTGTATGTTGTTGTAGATTGTGTCAACATAGATGGCACATCTGTCTGCAAGCCCCAGTTTGAGAAAGAATCCCCACAATATGATAATCAGGCCGTTGCGGAATAAATCGTATGAAAACATCTTTTGCTCTTTGAACTGTGGAAGCAGATGTGATGCTCTTTCAATAGGTCCTGCCACCAGTTGAGGAAAGAATGAGACAAATAGCGCAAACACTCCCAGATTGCGTTCTGGCTTTATGTCGTTTCGGTAGACGTCGATGGAATAGCCTATCGCCTGAAATGTGTAGAATGAAATGCCGACTGGCAACAAAAGTTCCAGTTTATGCGGCGTCATTTGTAGAGAGAATAGTCCAGCAACGTCGCAGAAAAGGGCCATGAGAAAATCGTAGTATTTGAATGTGAAGAGAATGGAGATGTTTAGTATTATTGAGATAGACAATAACAATTTCCTCACCTTATGCGGTTTGTTTTCCATTCCATTTGCAAGCCCCCATGTGGAGACGGTGGTGAACATAATCAGGACCGCATACAAAGAATTCCAACACATATAGAAGTAGTAACTGGCAATGAGTAGCAGCCAATTACGCCATTTATATGGCATTATCCAATACAGTAGGAAAATAATCGGAAGAAACAGAATGTATTGAATGGAGTTGAATATCATTTAATTGTAAGTTGAAGTACTACATTAGAATACTTTTCCCTAAATAGAAAATAATCGGCACCATGAGCGACGGGAGCAGGTTCACAGTCTTGCAATCCTTGATGCCAAGGATGCTCAGACCGGAGCTTACAATCAACACTCCGCCCACAATGCTCAATTCGACTCTCATTGGTTCAGGCATTCCGTCGCCACAGAAATAGCCGAGGCAGTAGAATATTGTTTGCCAGCAGAAGAGCATCGGAGCGGCAAGAATCATTATCCATCCGTACGACGCTGCAAGCACAGCCGACGTCACAAAATCCAATGTGGCGTTTGTGTAAAGGAATGTGTTGGCAGACTCTCCGAAAGCCCATCCGTGGGAAGGAGACAAAGCAGAAAGCACAGGTCCGACGACGGAAAAAGTACCTATGGCATACAGCAAGAATCCAGTCATAAGTCCCTGTAAACTATTGTTTTCCTTGCCTGATTTCTGGTTCAACCTGGCATTCGCTCTGTCGATCCTGCCTTGAAGATCCAACCGTGCTCCTATGACTCCTCCTATTGCCAGACTTGCGATGAAAAGCACGGGATATTCACTCTTCGTCATGTTGGGAAGAGCCGAGTTCACGCCCAGCACAAGACATGCGAGACCGAGAGCATTGAACAGAATCGTTTTGTATTTCTCTTTTATTCCTGAGCCAAACAGAGCCCCTAAAACTCCGCCAGCCACTATTGTCGCTGTATTAACTATGGTTCCTAACATTTCTGTATGTCGTTTTATGGGGCTCAAAGGTAGTCAAAATATGAATACCCATGCCTCATAATATTGACATTTATTCAGTCTATCCAATCTTAAATTTAGATTAAATTCTCGACTCCTACATTTTTATAAAAAAAGGAATATCATGTGTTTTTCAACATATCGTTTTATGTAATGTCAAAAACTGTGAGCGAAAAGTAAAAAAATGTAATGAAAAAATGATTTTTGATTGCTCTTATATCTTTTGGGGAATTGAAATGATTGTGTTTAAAAAATTAATAATATTTTTGCATCAGTTTTATGAAGCTATTTTATTTCATGCCGAAAAATTGATGTAGATTTTGAGCAATGTTAAAAGTGCGATAAAATTAAACTATACAATGCCGTATATTTTGGTGTTGAAAATAGGAGAGAAGGTTCATTATATGTATGTCTATTTAGAAAGAAAAAAGAGATAATATGAAACGTTTTTTTATACTCATTTTGATTGTAGTTAGGTTTATTACTTCGTCATTAGCAGGATTGGTTGAACCGACTTTGTATTCAAATGGAGATTATGGCTTTGAATTTGAAGGAAAAACGCAATTGCCCCAAAGTATGGATTTTGATTTTGGTGATGGAGTTTTTGATGAAAATGGCAATTTTTATTGTTTGTGTAGCCAGTATTTGGTTAAGGTGTCATCTTCAGGAGAAATACTTTGGGATAAATATATTGTAGGATCTGTCAAACATGTTTCGTTGTTGGATGGCAACTTGTTTGTGCCGGTAAGGAGTACTAAATCTAAGGGTTATGTAGAGTATGCAGGCGATTTATATCAGCCTACACGTTCAATATCATATTTCCTTTTCAATATTGATATTGAAACTGGTAATGTGGTTAATTCTGTAGAAATAGAGATTGATGATTTTGTAGAAAACGGATTTGATCCATTTGGATCTAAATGTGATGGTTATGCCATTTCAACAGATGGTGATATCCTTTTTATGTTTGATATTAATGAAGATTATTCAAGAATAAATAATGATATTCCTGTTTCTTTTAAGCGATATGGAAACAATGACAAATGTTTATTTCATTTTTCAAAGAATTTGGAATATATAGAGTCTTTTTGTCTTGGTTCTGAAGAAGACGATGAAACAGAGGAACATAAAAGTGAGCATATATCACCATATATGACGTTCGCAGGAGACACTCTTTATATGTATATTCCTTTTGCAGGAAATGAATGTAATGTAAGTCTGGATAGTAATAATCCAGAATTCGCGAAGAACAAGACATCAAACAAGAGTGCTTGTGCTGCATTCTGTAAGTATTTGTATAGGAATGGTAATTTTGAATTGTTAGGATATAATGTAATTAGTGGAGTTGATGGTCAAATAAAACGTTTTGCGGTGAATTCTCAAAATAAGGTAGTCGCTGCACAACCTGAGAAAGTTTGGAATGCCGGTGATGATTATTATTATGACATTCTTCCTGATTTGACATTGCATAAGTTAGAAGGGTATGCTTATACTTCAATGTGGTCATTTTTTAAGGAACATACTTTTTATTTTGATCAAAGGGATGATATAATTAAGCTATGTACTCCGACAGAAGAAAAAAAATATTCTGAAAATATAATTTTGGGTAAACCTGATGTAAATGTAGGTGCTCGTATTGCAAAATATGATGGTTCTTCGCTTGATTTGAAATGGGTTATTGCTCTTGACAACACTGGAGATATTCCATTTTTTAAGATTAATGCGACTTCGGGTTCGATATATCTGATCTCCAAAGGAAATGGTATAGATTTTGATCCGACTGAAGAAATGTCTTTTAGTTATGGATCTTATATTGGTCGTTACATCGAGACATACCGAGTCAAGACATCATCGGAGAATGCTTCGATTGTGGTGA
>CAMJFV010000304.1 GCA_946405045.1 uncultured Bacteroidales bacterium
GCCCCCAAAGAGAGGAACAGCAACCACAATTGACACAATTTTTTTATCATAATTATCCAATCTAAAAGATGAAAGAACCATTATAAAGGTTACTCTTTAACGTAACCTTTGTCGTCAGCGAACAGATTCTTGTGGTTTCCTTCGTAGTTCTTGTAGATTAAAGTTCCGTCGCCATGCGGATCATCAATCGGATCCCTGAAAACTCTGATTTCTGTTTTCTCCAACTTGATAGATTTGTCTCCCACATTCAGAGAAATGTCAAAGAGATTGTTGTATTTGCACACTTTGATGGTCAGTTCCCCTTTTTGAGTTCTATCTTTTCCGTATGCCTCATCGAAGACATTGAGCATCTCTTCCTCGTTGAAGTACATAAAACAAGTGTATCGAGAGTCCTTGGTGTCCCACATTATTTCGAATCCTTTGAGTCTGGATGGCTTTTTGAATGCTTCGTTGAATTTTTTTGTGTAACTGTAACATTCTCCATTTGTGAAGTCTGAACTCACCCCATGAATTGTTGTTTCCTGATTCTCAAACTCAAAATTAAGCGTGTAGTTGAATCGCTCCAGATATCTCTCCAATAATGGACCTATGGATCCATGCTTTCGCATATATTTACGCCATGGCTCATAGTCTGAAAACTCATCCGAATAAAACATGTCATAATAGCCATCCATGTTTTTCATGCCGTATCGTCTATATACATGCCGTAAAACATCATCGTCGGTCTCTTCGACACCTTCCGCCGACCAATCCAACAGGATACTTTTCACTGCTGTATTCACATAGAGCATCACTTTTCCTCCAGGCAAAAAACATAGGTCGAAACGATCTATGGTTTTTCCTATAAGATCGTCTGGGGTTATGCCTTTTGGTGCAGGGACACAAGGTTCTCCTCCGTCCTTGAACAACGACAGTATCGTGTCGTATGGTATCAAGGAAGCTACAGAATAAACTTTTCTGTCTGTCCACGACACCCATGTCGCCTCTATCGCTTTGGGCAGACCATATCTGCTTGCTCTGTTTCTTGCCACTCCATCATGGCCTAATCCCATGCCTACGCCTATGGTTGGATTGCCAAAACATCTGAATGTTCCTGACTCTCCGATATATTCAACGGTCACATATTTTCCTGGACCTAATTTTGGTGCGGAGCAACACACTTCATAATAAAATCTTTCATCTTCCATTTGGTTAATCTCTTTATTTTTTTGCAGATCTTTCTTGTTGGCGCATGATGCCCCCAAAGAGAGGAACAGCAACCACAATTGACACAATTTTTTTATCATAATTAAATATTTTCGTACAAAAGTACATATTCCATTTTAACCTGGATATACAGTCCTTTTGTTTCTGTTGTTGTTGGCTTTGTTGACAATCAAATCCAATGGTTCTCCTCTTGATACGGAAAGATGCAGAAAATCATGTCTGATGATCTTCAAGAGTTGCTCGTTGTCGTATTTGCACATCTCTTTTTTTATCTCATGGAGCCGTTCCTTTTTGCGGGATAACATTTCCTCATGTTCCATTATCTCTTCACGAATTTCGTTTTCCATACTGAGAAATGTCTGGAACGTATATAATTCAATGTCCATATATTGATGTCGTATTGTATCCAGTCTAGACTCCAGATTTCGTATCTGGCTGTTCAGATCAGAAACTTCAAGCAAGAGATTCTCCTCCTCTTCCAGCAGAGCGACATACTCTTTGCTCTCATCTTCAGACAATTCACATCCATCTATTGACTGTAAATTTATTGTCTTTCCTTTTTCCGTATCTTCAATCGCATAGTGATATGACTCTATCCTGTCATAGAAATCACATAGGTCTTGGCTGTATTCATGATCTATTCCATCAATTTCCAATCCATCTGGAGAAGGCAGTATGTAATTTTTAAATTCGTCATCATTAAACACGACACCAATATCAACAATCTGTTCTTTCATCAAAAGGAAAGGTATGATGCTATATAGATTGCTGACGGTTCGTTCGGACTCGTCAAAATTAAACCATCCCTCTTTCTCCAATATCCTTATTGGTTTGTTGCCAGATCTTAGGTTGAACCAACCTGTTTTCTTTTCTTTAATGTTATGGGTGTATCCTCCGCCTATATCACTGTGTGCACCGGGTATGACTATGTAATTCCCTTTGTCTCTGGCTGAGGAGATGTCCGTCAGATTGAAATTTGCTCTGTATTCATCTCCTGCACAAATCTGAAATACCTTCTTTACATGGCTCAGTTTGTTCAGTCCCAATTCTTCAACATCATCGTCAAAGTTGGCTCCATAGGAAGAGACTGTGTCGTATAATCCCAAGAATTTTACGACTGGGTGTGGAAAAAAGTCAATCTTGCTCTCATTGGATAGTTTATTCAGCCAATTCTCCTCCAAACTTGTCTTATAGTTGTTTTCTTGCTTTAATTTCTTTTTGATAATGACCTCGTTGAAATTGAACGTGACCGCATTCTTCACTCCAAGGAGCAAGGTATTTGGAGAATAGTCTTCTTTTGTAGATCCGACTTTGTTCCACAAACAAGCGGAAAAACATCTTGCTGCAGCGGATCCTCTGCTGAATCCGAAAACATATAGCTCCAATTCAATATCTGTACCCTCTTCCAGTTTTTTGTCACTTATAATACTCCTTATTTTATAAAAGATCTTTTCACATGCCGCCTCCACCTTCTTCTTTACACCAAACAATCCTATTCCTAAAGCGGATCCCAATTGATCGTCGCTGCATGAGATAAACCATTTATTCCCCTCTATGAATTGATCTAAAGAGAGTTCTCCATTGTCATATTTTTTGCATGTTTTTTTGTAAGACTTTTCTTTTTTGTCTTTTGTGGGGATTTGGGCGAATTCTTGGTCATCAATCTTCTTGCCTATCTCTCTTGGCTTGGCCCCTATGCCCTCCACATAGACAGGAATGATAAATTCATCTCTTTTTTCATTAAAACATTTATAGAATCTTGCCACATTGGAATACTCATTGGTATAGCTGCCATTGTCTTTTATTAAGTCGTTCCTCTTTTTTATGGCTTTCCTGATTGCTTTTGAAGAGTCTTTTTGATCTTCTTTAAAACGCTCGAAATCTTTTCTTTCGTCAATATTGGCTATGCTGTTTAACGTTCCGTCGAAAAATATGCCCATACGCAACAAAACAGAGCTTTTCTTGCTTTCTTCTTGTGAATCTTCTGCATCATCAGGCTTTCCGCCAAATACCATGCCTCCCATATAATACTACTTTTTTAATTTAATAATGTAACCAAACTTATGACACATTCGTGAAAAAACTAAACTCTTCAAGTAGATAGTATTTTCTGTTACCGTATCTTACGGTTGCAAAGATAATGTTTGAATGTATGCTGTTCAAACAAATTAAGCAGAAGAAATCATTGCGTTAAGGAATATTAACATTATAATTGCATTTTTGCCAATGTTGGCATTCTTGGTTTGGTATGTTCCACAAAAAAGCAAGAACCTACTGTGTAAGTGGATTCTTGCTTTCAGATTTATTTTACGATGGATATAATGAGAATTTATAGTTTGATTCCGTATTTGATGATTCCTTCAGAAAGCATTCCTTCCGGC
>CAMJFV010000305.1 GCA_946405045.1 uncultured Bacteroidales bacterium
ACACTCTTTCTCTTCTTGTTGTGTTTAGCCATCTCATCATTGATGAAGTCGACCATATCTGTGATATCTTCAAATCCACGGAATGCTACATACTGATAAAAATTAGTAATACCATTAATGTATTTGTCCACAACGGCCTTATCAGCAATATTAGGATAAATCTCGTTAGATGCAAATACACTATCATTCCATGCATCTACCGTTCTATTCCATCTTTCACTGATCTCAATCATATCCGTCAAAGACAAATCAGAAACTGGAATTGTCTTAACTTTTTCAATATCTATCTTCTTTCTATATGCGATAGAGTCCCAAACAACTGCCAAATAATCTGTCAAACCAACTTTCTTCATCAACTCATCATTTGCGCCTATACACTCTGCCACACATCTACCTCTATAGACCTCAAATGCAGTCATTTCTGTTAAATCATGACAAGCTAACATAAATGGATCTGCAACCTCATAGAAATCCACTGTTTGCGTAGCCGCTCTCAATGAATCATTTTTATTATTATTTCCAGTCGCTAAATCATAGACAAATTCTCCACAATTTGATGCATATACACCATTAATCTTGCAAGATAGATACTGACATAGCCAATCCAAGCATCCAAATGGAACAATATCTCCGGCCACTGGGATAAAGCTAAATGCCATTGTTCCTGCAGTATATGCATGACTTACAGCAGCTCTACCTGACATTCCATTACTTAAAGCATCACCCCACGCATCCGTAACAGCTCCTCCTGCTCCATAAACAGTATTTGCATTAGAGACAACCTCAATAACAGGCTTAGCTGCTTGTATACCATTCTTAACCGTTTTTGTAACTCTATAAGTTCCCTCCAAAGCATCTCCGATCACTGGTATTATACCAACCAAATCCATGAAACAGCTAAACCAACCATCAACCTTATCTTCACAAGATTCCTCATCACAATTCTTAGTCTTGATTGAAGAAACACCAATATTTACGCTACCGCCATAGCCACCTCCGTAGCCACCATAACCATAGCCACCACCAGCGCCACCTCCATAGCCGCCGGCAATTCCACTACCACCAGTTGGTGAAGATGAGATACATTTCCAAGTCTTGACATAAGTCTCTTTCTTAATAATTTCGCCACACTCATAAGTGTAAGTAACTATAATAAGCTCACAATCTCCACCTAAATCATTACCACCGTTTGGATCTCCTCCATTTGGATTGCCGCCATTTGGATTACCACCGTTCGGATTGCCTCCATTTGGATTGCCTCCATTTGGATTGCCTCCATTTGGATTGCCTCCGTTCGGATCTCCTCCATTTGGATTGCCTCCGTTTGGATTGCCTCCGTTCGGATCAAACGTTCCATCTGAATTAGCTCTCTCAATTGTAACAGGAACAACTACCGAATAGTTTGCTGGAAGAGAGTCGATATGATCAACATCAGGAGTAAATCTGAAGTGAGTCATAGAAGGAACATTAACAATCACATTTTTAGCTGCTATCAAGCCATGATTTGCAATCACAAGATATGCGACATCCTTATCTCCAGGATTGAAGCTTTCCCTATTTGGCAATCCATTAGGGAATTCTGCAGTCACAACAGGAACCGGAACATTTGTTTCATATTCCGCCTCAATTTCAATTTCATATTTATCTTCAATTTCAACACGCTCTACATTCCAAGTGTATGTCACAGCCTGATATGTGATAAATACAAACTTGTTCAAATTCTGACCAGCCTGAACAGAAATTGTTTCTTGATAACTAGAATGTTTATCTGCCTTGACACACAATAAATAATCTCCCTCTGGAATACTATCGAAACGTACTTTACCAGTGCTATCACTTATGCCAGAAGCAATAACCTTAGAGTTGAAAGCATTCTTGATTTCAACCGTAGCTCCAGCAAGATGACTCTTAGATGCCGAATTGTAATAATACTCGTCGACAACATCAACGCTTACGCTACCAACAAGAGAGGAAGTGTATTCCATAGTATAACTAATAGAAGTAGACTTGCCATTCTCACAGTTGAATCCAATAGAACCATTTATTGGAGTATTTAATTTAGCACCATCGTAATAAGCCAACTTCAATGTTGCTTTTACAGTATCACCAGACTGAATGCTTTCTATCTCTGTGCCATTAGGCATTGAAAGTCCTTCAAAATTGCTAGGCAAAGCTACAGAAACCTTACCAGTCTCACCAAAACCAGTATTACACAACAATAGTTCAACATACTTAGGCTTCTGTTTAGATACATACTCCTTAATATTTGCAGGCAATACCTTAATTTGACCATAAGGCATTTCACAATAGAAATATGAAGTGAAATCTGCAGTCAAACCTTCAACAGTCTCGACACGGAATGTCGATGGCAAGAACTTAGTTCCTTCAGTAAGTTTTTCTCCAGTGATGTAATATTTGATCTGCTTAGATTCAAGTCCATATAGAACGGAGATTGAATCAAACTCAACTTTGCATCCATCAGCCAAAGTCAATGTCTTGACCTTAATATTACGAGACTCAACATTACTGCGGTTTCTAACAGTAACTGTTCCATAAACAGTATCTCCCTTCTGTACCAACCATCTGTCTGTGCCTACATTACATGAAATTCCTGGAATATCAAATCCATCAAATGTTGCACTTGAAGACTCACCACTCAAACATACACCTACTGTATAAACGCCACTTTCATATATAGAAGACTCATATTTAACCACAACTTCTCCATTTGCATCAGATGTCTCCTCAAAAGATCTGATTTCAGAACCACCCTTTCTCAAAGTCACCTTCAAACGTTTACCTTCAAAAGGATTACCATAAGCATCTGTAACAAATCCCTTGATTGCAATAGTATCACCAGCCTTGTATACATCATTCTCGACTAATGCATCAAACACATAATAGTTTGCAAGGATTCCTTTCAAATACATCACAGCGGTGTATTTGCCAGACTTGAATGTCAAAGTTGCATTGCTTGATGATTTCTTTGAATCTGTTGGAGAATAGTAAACATCATAATATCCTCCTGTCAAAGAATTCCAATTATCCGTAAGTTTGACAGAAAAATCAGCCGCATCAGCACCTGAAATCGAATATGTGATAGAATCAGTCAATTCAAATCCCTTAACATATCTGCGTGAATAAGTAGAAGCATTCAACTTAGTTCCCAACTCACAAATGGCAGAACCACTTATCTCCAAACTTACAGGAATATCAATTCTGAAGCTATCAATGTCTGAACATACTGTATCACAAGCAATTGCTGCCTTCACCATATATTTATATGTAGTATGGTTGTCCAGACCAGATAAGTACTTACTATGATCCTTCACGAATGAAGCGATAGGTGCTGATGGCATCTTCTGAGATGCCTTCCATACGTACAAATCATATTTATCCACGTCTACAGGAAGAGACAGCTTGTTCCACTCTATGGTCATGTTATTATTCTGTACATTCAATGTGTACGAAGCTTTTGGACTAGAGAATGTAACTTTCTTCTTTGAGAAGTCAGGATATACAAAATAATTATAATTGAATGACGTTCCAGCTACTCCAGCCTTGTCATATGGAGTAATCTTCAA
>CAMJFV010000306.1 GCA_946405045.1 uncultured Bacteroidales bacterium
CTCTCCCCTATCTTCAATGAGTCGTATGCCGCTAAGAAAGGTAAGACGATCTTCTCCACTGGTTTCGTTTGGCAAAACCGTCCTGAATTCAAAAAGCGCTATCTGACTTTCGACTGGAAATATATGTGGGCGACGCGTCGCAACCGTTACAGCCACACGCTGGACCTCTACAATATCACATACACGATAGTGCCTTGGGTATTGCCGGAATTCCAAACCAAATATCTTGATGTCTCAACAAACGCATTGCTGAAGCAGAACTACACCAGCCAGTTCATCACACGCACAAGCTACACTTTCACATACTCAAGTTCATCAGCCACTGCGTCTTCTTTGATGAAAGCGAAAAAAACTGTAAAGTCGAGCAGCAATTTCAGTTTTATGATCGACATGTCCGGCACATTGCCATCCGCTCTTGTCAGACTGTTCGACTCCCCAAAGAATAATGACGGATATTATGAGATTATGGGCGTCCCTTTCAGTCAGTACGCCCGCTTCGACATCGACTACAGCCGCACTTTCCGTTTAGGCATCCATCAGTCGCTCGCTCTCCACGCTGGAGCAGGAATCGCGTCGCCATACGGCAATTCCGATCAGATCCCATACGAACGTAGATATTTCGCAGGTGGTCCTAATTCAGTGCGTGGATGGAGCACACGTGAGCTGGGTCCGGGAAGATATGTGCGTAACGACTCTATTGCCGCCGACTTTTTCAATCAGACAGGTGATATCAAACTGCTTGCTCAAGCTGAACTCAGATTCCATACAGAAGGAATTTTCGAATATGCTATTTTCGTCGACGCGGGTAACATCTGGACTATCAAAGACTATGACAACCAGCCAGGCGGCAAGATAGTGCTGAATGAATTAGTGAACGACTTGGCTACCAGCGTGGGAGCAGGTGTCAGATTGGATTTGTCGTTCATTCTCGTCCGCCTCGACCTCGGGCTGAAGGGCTACGACCCGTCGACAAGGAAATGGAATATCACATCTCCCAAACTCAAAAGAGACTTGGCTTTACACTTTGCGATAGGATATCCTTTTTAAATGCTAAATGCGGAATTATGAATTAAGAAATTTTATTCTAATTTTGTATTCCAACATTCCGTGCCTAATGCCTATGCGTAGATTCTTCTATTCCATATCAGCACTCTTTATCTGCTTGCTCAACGTTGTAGGAGCACATGGGGAAATCCAGTGCTACTTTTTTCATTATACGACGGAGGATGGATTAGCGAGCAACAATGTGCATGATATTGTGGAAGACAAGTATGGCTTTATATGGCTGGCCACTCATTATGGAATCAGTCGTTTTGACGGATGCACTTTCAGGAACTACGATGAATCTCACTATCCGGAGATGAAACGTAACGACACTTACCACGCATTCGTGTTGCCAAACGGAGACATCTCTTTTGGTGGTTCTAATTTCACCATATACTCTTACGACTACATAAATCACACTTTCAAAGATATTTCTGCATTTGCTGGTGAGGATGCCTATAATTTCGATCTCACTGGTTGTTCTATTCAGCCAGACGGTGATTGTCTGATCTCATCCACAGGAAAAGGGGTCTTTTCATACGATAAAAAATCCGGGGCTTTTCATGCGATCTGCAATAACCTCACAGACAAGAAGGTGTTGACTGTATCAAAAGACTTCAAAAACAGATATTGGATAGGTTGCTACAATGGAGTGTATATTGTCGACAAGGATGGCAATTCTCTGTTTGATTACCGTCAAAAGATTGGTGAACTGATCAATAATATCCTGCAAGTCAACACCCGACATATTCTGCTTTGCTCAACAGTAGGTTCATTGTGGATGGCGGAAATGGACAAAGATGGAGCCATTATCCGCGTCGAAAGGGTCTCTACTCCGTTTCACTCGGTGTCCGCTATAAGCAAAGCGTCCGACAGCACTATCCTCATCGGCACTTCAGGTGATGGATTATGGCAATCCACATTCATAAACAATAATCTCTCATTCGAAAAAATAAAGCCGATTAATAAAGTCGACGCGTCTATCTCCAAAGTCAGTTCAATCTTCATCGACAGCAAAAAAAGGGCTTGGGTTTCCACGAACGACAATGGAATCTGGTGTATAGACAACATGTCGGAAGCAAAGAGTTTCTCTTCTATCGAATTGGGCATCCCTAAATCTGTTGGCACATGTTTCTTCACGTGTGGCAATGGCCAAATGCTTATGGGAACCGACGGTGCTGGCCTACTCCTGCTCGATGCCAACAACAATCTGTTAAGACAGTGGAGTGTGAACAACGGTCTACCTTCCAACAATGTGTTGGCGATAGAGAAATATCAGCAAGGATATCTGCTCTCATTCTGGGGCGGCAATCCCGTCTATCTTACTTTGGAAGATGGCATATTGCATCCTTTAGAAACCAATAAAATAGCCACTCCTGTCAATACCGTCAAAAATATCCTGAAAATGAAAGACGGTTCGTATCTGCTTTCCACTGGAGGTTACGGCGTATACAATCTGAATGGCCATACTCTTTCCAATGTGCAATTGGACCCTAAACTGCTCAACGACTCCCAAGATTTATGGATGGAACAAGCCATTCAGCTATCTGATGGCACAATAAGGATTCTCTCGTCTCGCACTATTTGGAGCAACAGAGATGGATATTTCAAACCTGTATACCCAGACATAGCTTTGACCAATTCAAAGAACCCGTTGCTGTTTTTGCAAAGTTGTGAAAACAATCAAGATGGATATTTTGTGTTGGCGAACAAAGGAATATTTTGGTTTGCGGCAGACGATTCATCTTATGAGGCTCTTGATTTCCTGCCATCTGGAGAGTATTTCTCCTTCATCAAAACGGATGATAATAAGATATGGGCATCAAGTGCCGACGGAATTTTATCCATCGATTATGAGAACAAGAGATACGAAACAGTCTTCTCCGCGGAAGGATTATCCGGCGACTATTTTGTGAGAAAAGCATCATATGTATCAGACGATGGCAAACTCCTATTCGGATGCAAACATGGTTTTGTATGCATCAATCCCAAATTCATCAATAATGACGCGACCGAACATCTGTCGTTCTCCGAACTATACATCAATGGAAATAAAACATCCATCAGCAATGATTCTGAAATCGTGTTGGAATACGGACAGACACATTTGCTTCTGAAGCTTGACATGGTGAACTATGCCGAGCCAAACACATACAGTCTAAAATACCGTGTGATGCCGGCAGATACGATATGGAATAAAGTGGCATCTTCGAGAGAAATCACAATAGATGTATTACCAGACGGAGATTTCAATCTCGAAGTAGGTGTATTCTCAGCAAATGGCAATTTGTTCAGAAAAATTTCTCTTCCATTATCTGTTTTGCCACCATGGTGGAAATCCACATATTTCTACTTGTTCTGCACCATTCTGTTCATCACACTCGGATTCTTCATTTCCAACAGACGTGTGGCAGCATTGAAAAGGAGAAAAGAAGAGTTGCAGAAAGCAGTCGACAAGAAAACCGTCGATCTTAGAAATGCCAACGAGACATTGGTCCAACAGAAAAATGCCATCGAAGAGAAA
>CAMJFV010000307.1 GCA_946405045.1 uncultured Bacteroidales bacterium
GATTTCATGATAATCGGGTCTGACATGCAGTACTTGAACCCGAAATCACATCGTAGGTCGATGTATTTTCCCATTTTAATTTTGTTTTAATTTGTACTGTTTTGTGCAATCTGATAGACTAAACAAAACTTTTTCGGATGCAAAAATATAAAAAAATCAAAACCTGACATCAAATTTTCTCAAATGAAGAATTGATAGAAACTGTGCCATTTCTAAAATAACATCATTGTCGGTTAAGGAAAAACTCTTTAGATGTAAAGAATGTCTTATGTCTGTCAACTTACCGTTGTCTGATCTCTTTCGTGATTTCCATATACTCACGTCTTCCTTCGATATATTCAGCATACAGTTTTTCGGCATCCACTCCTTTGAGAATGCGACATTTCCCACATGATGGACAATGATTGAGACATTGCCATTGCTCTTGCACAAACGCAAGTCGTTCTTCTTTGGTGGAGTTTTTTATGTCTGGAACTTTTGTCATATTACTTCGAATACTTTTCCCAACAGATTCAATGTTAATGGTTGGTCACGTCAATCGTGGTAATCGTCCTCTTTCCATTCGAATTTGATGGTCTCTGGGACGTAGAACTTGTCAATCCTATAGTCGATATTTGCTTTGTGTGCCTGACTGAGCTGGAATTTACGGTGGATCCTATACATCCTGCCGTCTTTTATGAAGTGAGCCCCGGTCTGATGGAAACGGAATGGGACGTCTGCTTTTATACACTGCTCACGAATGTCAAGGATCCAGCTGTAGTCGCATGGTCTGGCCTCTACTCCCGATTCTCCACTGACTGCGACTTCTTCGATAGTATCGTCGAGATATGCGGATAAATCTACTGGCCCGATTATCGGAGCGACCATGATGCTTTTATGTTTGATCGGTAATGATTTGAATATGGGTAGACGGAAGTCTGCCATCTGTTGGTTTTCAACGGTGCAGCCGACAAGCACGTTGTCGTAGCCGTCTCCCCAATCGTCTGGCACGCATTCCATGAATCTGTCTATTCTTTTTGTGAAGAAGTAAAACCAAAGGTCGTTTCTGGTTTTCATCATCTCCCAGCATTCTCCTCTCCAATCATCGGCATCCTTTATCAGGAAGTCGGATGTGAAGCAGGTGAAGACGACCTTGCCACTTTCTATCTTCCACGACTTGTCTCGTTTACGTTTGATGGGCAGGTTGAAATTGCCTGTCTTACGGCATTCACTGCTTGAAACTTCACTGCCGTACATTTCATCCTGTCTGTAGACATAGCAATATTTGCACCCAGAACTGATCTTTGTGCATCCATGCCACGGATTCCAGTCGGCGTATATATTCCAGTTTTCTGCCATAAGATAAAGTCTATTTATAGCCCTGCATCTCTTACCAGTTCACAAAGTTTGTCTTCCCTTACTGTTTTGGGCTTAGCTTTGCCTGCAAGAATCAGTATCTTTTTGCTGTTGCGATAGATATGCAGCTGACGAGACCGCACTACGGCTGTCAATTCGTCATCATTCTGCATCGCTTCCCAAATATGGTGGTATTCTCCTGTCGGCTCAAAGAGTTTTGCCTTGAGATGGGAACACATATTGGTCGTGTCGACGGTGATCATAATTATTACGGATTTAGATGCATGAGATCTCAGTGAAACGGTTGAAAGTCTTGCCGTCTCGCGTCGTCTTCTCAAAAAACATTTTTTCTGGTCTTATCCAGTGGGCGTGTTCTCCGTAAAGAGCCTGATAAACAACCATTCGCTCCAGAGTCTCTGAATCAAAAGCCGTTCCGACGAATTTGTATTTGCCACCTTTGAAGTGTTGGAAGAAACGCTCTTGGGGTTTCTTGTACGTCGTCAGCATCTTTTCGATAAGAGGCACATACCAAGTCCTTACCTCTTCCGCTGTAGGTGTATGGGCTCCTGGGAAATGGTAGGTGTTGACGTAATACTCCAGGAATGTTGGTTCGTAGTGAGCCAAAGTGTCTTGCTCTCCAAATATTCCCCACACCTTATCTTTGTAGAATGGGGTGGTGTAGTGGAACTGATTTTTCTCTATCTCCTCAAACTCTGTAATCAACTGTTCGTCTATGACGAAATCCTGATTTCCGTCCTCACGTGGACTTTTATATTGGTGACTGCCGATTCGCTCTTTCAAGAATTCCGTCATCTTGAAATGTGGATTCCCGAGCAGTGCTGGCACACCTACGATTGGGGCGAGGATTTGGGCGTAGAAAGATCCGCAACTGTTGCCGACAATCAGGTCTGGATTCTCCTTGTCGCATATCTTATGTATGAATTCCAAAGCCTCTTTGGGGTGCATTGGCAGGTCGGGAGTGAGCACGCGGACTTTTCCCCAGAATGCCTCTTTCAATGCGTTTGCCGGCACACAACTTCCGCTGGCAAAAAATCCGTGTAAGAATAGAATTGTCTTCATCCTTTGTTTCAAATTTATTTTCAAGTATGAACGTATGCCAAAAATACGCTAAATTCTCAGATGCAGTTTAATTTTAATTAAAAGATTTTATGAATCTTATTTTTTTATATCTTTGGATTGTCGATTAAAAAAGAGTTTGTCTGGTCGACGGTGGTCATTTCAATCAACTATTATGATTCTATTGATAACGGGAGCGTCTCATACAGGAAAAACTGTTCTGGCTCAGCGGTTGCTTGAAAAATATGGTTTTCCATATCTTTCCATTGATCATCTTAAGATGGGATTGATTCGTAGTGGCTACACTAGTCTCACACCAGAGAATGACGAATTACTCACTGCATATCTTTGGCCTATTGTCCGTGAAATGGTGAAAACTGCGGTTGAAAACAAGCAGAATCTGGTTGTGGAAGGATGCTACATACCGTCCGATTGGCGGAAAGATTTCAGTGAAGAGTATTTGAAGTCGATTCGGTTGATATGCATTGCCTTGACAGACGGATATATTGACGCTAATTTCGACAAGATCCTCTCGTATGCGTCAGTTATTGAATCCCGTCTGGATGACAGTTATTGCACCATAGAGTCGGTGAAGAAAGACAACTCTGCTTTTATCAGACAGTTTAGCGAAAGTGGTGATGAAATGGTATTGGTTGAAGACGATTATGAGAAGGCAGTCGACGGAATTGTTGACAAATGTGAAGAGATAATTAAAGGAAACGAAAATGAAAGAGTCTGCTGAAAATCAAATAGAACGACTTTTAGAAACCCCATATTGGGTTATAGACTTTCTTCCGGAAACAGTCTCTGCGGAACGTTCCAAACAATATTTTGAGGTGGAGGAATTTTGTTGCAACAGTCAATTTATAAACCGACTGTACCAGCAATTTGCCTATGTGATCATAAAACTCAGTTGTTATTTTGATATTGACGGCCATCCTACACCTGAGAGTATTCTTGAAGATGTGAACGGTTGTATAATGAACGGAAATGTAAATTTTCTTTTTGCAGACGAAGATGCTTTGATCACATTAAACGGAGGAGATTTGTACATGACTGTTTATAATCCTGACGGACGATTTTTGCAGCTGTTGCAGAGCCTTGTCGCTTCAGAACGTCTGTTTTTGAGAAAAACAATATGATTG
>CAMJFV010000308.1 GCA_946405045.1 uncultured Bacteroidales bacterium
TTGAAAACGTCCAAGGTATCTACATCGATGAAACTGATGCCATAAAGATCGATGTGGAAAGGATAATAACGGTGACCATTAGAGTGGCATATAAAATCCTTGTATGAATGATGGTGATGATCATACCGGACAGGATGCTAAAGCATTCTGGAACTTGGCATTGACCGTTGGAGCAGTACCGATGCCGAAGGAATCCAGCAAGAAAGGACTTGAAGAAGTTGAGGATGACTGAAACTGAAAGAAGCAAACGAGATCTGAATCATGAATATAAGCTGATCTATGACGCGATCAATTCAACATTGGACCGATTGCCAAGGCTTCAGAAGCATGTTCAGGAAAAAGTTGAACTGCTTATGAGGCTGTCATTCATGCTCGGAAAGTTTCACACTATCCTGGAACAGAATGAATTCTCCATCGAGGTTGGCCATGAAAGAGACGGATCTTAAGACCAAACAACAGCAACGGCAGAAATTATTTCCTAAGGACAGAGTGGCATTCGTTCGGTCTTCTGTTTATGAAGACATCAAAACATTTGAAAATTACAATAAAGGATTCATAGATCTTGAAGAAGGATGCAGACAGATTGCTAAGCACAATTATCTGATGGAGGTGACTCCAGAACAGTTCTTGACTGAACATAGGATATGTGGATGGAACAAAGCATATAACTTCAAGAAAAACAGATCCAGTGAAAGGAGGAAATGATGCCGGCAAAATTCAACGACAAGACATGTGCTTATTCATTCTGCGATGGTTGTCCGATCATGTACGTTCGGATCAGATTGGTCAAACAGGATCGTATCGATGCCGATCATGTTCAGAAAGAATTTGACCTTGAATGCGGACACATTCGCGGTTGTTCAAAAGCATATGCTGCTGGGTATGATCAGCAGAGTGAAATCTATGGAAAAGATTGAAGAAGCGATCGCTGTTATAAAAAAGCTGAGATCGAGAGCTGAGACGAAAGCCAAGTGCAGCCGTGACGGAATTATCCAGGTCAGGGTTTATGACAATGTGCTGGAAGTGCTCAGACAGGTCAAAGAAAAGCACAGCAGTGATCAAAATGAATGAAGAAGGAGGGACGGAATGGCTAAAGAGATAACACTGGAAGATCTCCGGAAGTATCAGAGCATCAAAGAAAATCTGAAAGCAATTCAGATGGAACTGAATGCTTTGTATTATCCTGTGTCATCCGTCCCAATGACTTCAGACGGCTCTACAAGGCCTTCACTGCCGTCATCGCCGACAGAACGAGCATTCTTCCGGATAGAAGCGAAGAAGGCTCGGCTGGAAGCGAAACAGGCCGAACTGGATGATCTGATCGATCGGATCGATGCGTTTATCGATGATGTCGAAGATCATCATGTTGCGGCAATCATGCGGATGCATTTCGTTGTCGGCAAATCTTGGAGAGTCACATGTATGCAGATCTATGGTTACCCAGATCCGGATATATGCCGGATGGCGGTACGGAGATATATGGAAAAGAGATATGGAAAGAATAACGGACAATAAAACAATCGAACAAGCGGCAATTGATAAGTATGGAAAAACCTTACAGATGGTTGTCGCAATCGAAGAACTGTCAGAGCTGATCAAGGAGCTGACAAAGAATATCAGAGGAAAAAATAATCATGATGCCATTGTGGAAGAGATTGCTGATGTCTATATCATGCTTGATCAGGTCATGATGATGAATGATATCTGGCTGAATGAGGTTGTTGAAAAGATGCACGAGAAGCTGAATCGGCTCAAGGAAAGGATGAATGCAGATGACAGTCAATGAAGCAATTCAGGAACAGTGGTTGGAATGGTGTCTAGAATGTAAACATGCATACCGAAGAAAAAATGATGCTGATACATTGTGGTGCAGACTTCGAAAAAGAAAATGTCCGCATTTGGCAGAGAGGAAAGAAGAATGACAGATGAAGAATGGGAAAAGATGAAAGCAGATGATAACTACATCGCACCAAGTTTGATTGAGTTTATGAGGGCTGTGCCTGACTTTGAAGACAGAGGTGTAGAACATACTGCACCTTGCCCATGTGGTGGTACTATTCACGCAATTCGGTCAACGTACAACGGACACATTCACGCACGGTGTGACAAGTGCAAGGCGGCACTGACTGAATGAAAGCTGAGAGGAAAGAGGATGGTAGACCTGACTGAAATGAACAAACTGGAGTCATATCTGAAAGAAAGGCATATCCAGTATGAACGTATAGACACCGATAGAGTGCTTGATGCAAAGGGTTTGATAGTTCGGTTAGAACGCCACCAGATATGCGTTCCGTCTGCGCATGGGTCAAACAGAGAGTGGGACGTTATTTGCCATTATGGATCGTATGGGTATGAAGCTGGGTTGTTGGAAATCTACGGAACTCTTGTTAATGAAAAAGCGGATGGTGATTCAGTTGTCGGTTATCTGACAGCCGATGACGTAATCAAAAGAATTGAAAAGGAGAAAATCATATGACAAATGATAAGCTATGGATGACTACAGAAGAATACAAGGAAGACTACGGACAAGCGCAAGTATTATTTGAGATTGCGGATAATCTCCGGATCATTGCTGGACAGCTGGCAGAGATTAATGGATACATTGCTCCACAGGAAGAAAATCCTAAGGAAAAAGATTCTGAGAAAGAAGATTCTGGTGACTCATTTGAAACGACAATTGATTTTGAAAGTCTTCCGGAAGAAATCAAGGAATTGTTTGTTCCGAAAAATATACTTGTATTCATTGAAGCTGTTGAGACTGCAATGGAAAAAGGAGACAGGCACTTTACATGTCCGATATGTGGTGGAGATGGTGAATGGTTTAAGTCTAAAGTGAATGGTCATATTCATGCCTGGTGCAACAAGTGCGATATTGAATTGAATGAATGAAATCAGTTCGCTTTGTTCCGCACTGTTCGGTCGGACCGATGTAAATTGATACCATGAAATCAGAGCGGACGATTCAGATCCGCTCTTTTGTTTGGTGATCATAATGAAAAAGGACATCGATGACGCTCACGACCTCACCGATCCGAAGACCTTCAAGGAACGCATGAAGGAAGAAGACAGCGAGTCCATAGCACCATGCGGCAAGTGCATCGGACATTGGGACTGTGAGGATCCAGTACGTTGCCAGAAGTACAGAGCATGGCGGAAGAAGTATTTGAAGAAGCGATACGGACCATGAAGAAAGAGAACGATCCATTCTACAAGACGACACGATGGAAGAAGCTCAGAGCAAGTATTTTGAACAGAGACAGGCATGTATGCCAGCTGACCAAGCGGTATGGAAGACTTATTGAAGCGAACACTGTCCATCATATCTTTCCGCGAGAATACTTTCCTGAGTTCCAGTGGCAGCCATGGAATCTGATCAGCCTGTCAACGGCTGCACACAACATCATGCATGATCGTGATTCAGATCAGCTGACAGCTGAAGGTATGGAATTACTGCGAAGGACTGCGAGGCGGAATCAAATTAAAAACGTGGACGAGTTGATCGCGCGAATGATGACCGCCCCGGGTCCGGAAAATTCTGAAAAAGCCCTTGGGGAC
>CAMJFV010000309.1 GCA_946405045.1 uncultured Bacteroidales bacterium
CTTGTCTATATTCTTAAAAGCATTATCAAAATCATTCATCTGATAATAGAGAACCGACAACATAAAAAGAGCCTCTACATCCTTAGAGTCCTTCTTTATCGCCTTCTTCAAATTTTCCAAAGCTCCAGCATAGTCTTTTTGGGCATATAATGCACGCGCACTTCTAACTTCAATCGATGTAGCACACACTGTAGAGATCGAGATCCAGACAGCACATAATACTGCAATTATTTTCTTCATGTTCACAAAAGTTTAACAGTCCTTAATATTTTCAGAAACAAATATACACACAAAAAGATAAAAAACAAGTTTACAATAAATGATTCAATACAGTTCGACCTCTAACTATCAACATTTTGTCATCTCGCAAATAATCATTACCTTTGCGGCAAAATTTACATCCATATTATTTTATGATTACAATAGACCAACTAAAAGATGTGTTGGAACGCGAGGACGCGTTGAGGAGGTATCTTTGACATAGATGCCAAGCGTGTGCAGATTGAGGAAGAAGAGATGCGTACGCATGACCCTAATTTTTGGGAAGACCAGAAGGCAGCGGAAGCCCAGATGAAGAAGGTGAAAGACCTTAAGCGTTGGGTGGAGAAATACGAAGCCGTACACAATGCGGCTCAGGAAGTTCAGTTGTCGTTCGACTTCTACAAAGAGGAGTTAGTGACAGAGGCAGACGTTGACCAAGCCTACGAGAAAGCTATTGCATTGGTGGAAGACCTTGAAATGCAGAACATGCTTCGTGCAGAAGAGGACAAGATGAGCGCAGTGCTTAAGATTGTTGCCGGTGCAGGTGGTACAGAGGCACAAGACTGGGCAGAGATGCTATTCAGAATGTATCAGCGTTGGGCCGACCGCCAAGGATATAAATGTGAGATTTCCAACTATCAGGACGGTGATGAAGCCGGATTGAAGACAGCCACAATGAAGATTGAAGGAGACATGGCTTACGGATACCTTAAGAGTGAGAACGGCGTCCACCGTTTGGTGAGAGTGTCGCCATACAACGCTCAGGGAAAACGTATGACTTCATTCACATCTGTGTTCGTGGTTCCATTGGTTGACGACAGTATCGAGATTGAGATCAATCCAGCAGGATTGTCATGGGACACATTCCGTTCATCTGGAGCGGGTGGACAGAACGTCAACAAGGTGGAGTCTGGTGTCCGTTTGCACTATAAATTCCACAATGTTTTGACAGACCAAGACGATGAGATCGTAATTGAGAACACAGAGACACGTGACCAGCCAAAGAACAAGGAGAACGCATTGCGTCTGTTGAAGTCTCAATTGTATGATATAGAATTGGAGAAGCGTCGCCAGGAGACAGCCAAGATCGAGGCTGGAAAGAAAAAGATCGAATGGGGAAGCCAGATCCGAAGCTACGTGTTCGACGACCGCCGTGTGAAAGACCATCGTACTGACTACCAGACATCCAACGTCAACGCTGTGATGGATGGAGACATCGACGGATTCATCAAAGCATATTTGATGCAGTTTGGCGGAGGACAATGATTCTTTGAAATTAAGAGTTAAGAATTAAGAATGAAGAATTGAGGGTGTATCAGCATTTGTTTTGATACACCCTCTTAATGCATAATTCACAATGCATAATACATAATTGTGGAGAAATCCACGCATCTGATAATACACCATCTCGTAGAGACGCACGGACGTGCGTGTAATAATCAATGCACAATGCAGAATTCATAATGCATAATTGGTGTGAGGAATACCATCTGTTGGATTAATTGGATTTCCTCACAATTACGAATTATGAATTTTATTCCCTATCCATTTGATTTTCCATTCAAAAGCCTAACTTTGTATAGTTTTCATCAAAAACGCATTAATAAGGATATAATATGACAAAGAATCTATTTGTACTCTTTTTAGCCTCAATCGTCATCGCGCTCTCATCATGCAGAGAACAATACGTGGATGAGATTGACTTGACTCCCATCGACAAAGAACTGTTGAAGGGAGGTTGGCAATTCGACTCTGTTCGTTCGGTGATCAACACTAAAAACGGAAGCATGCAGAACACCGCAGCTAATGTGTGTGAGAACTTCATGAAGAAAACTCTGAGTCGACGCACCTTTTATTTCACAGAAGATACTGCCTACTGCATCGTCGACATCAATAACGAAAACGACATGTTTTTAAGACGCAGCAAATACTCCGCAGATAATCATATCTTAAATTTTGAGGAAACGGAGAATTTCATGGGCAGTTGGTATCTTCCATTTTGGTATATAAAAAACCAGACTCCTGACAATGCGACATTCTATCTTACTAAAGATGAAATAATTGTATTGCTGGAAGCTGATGGTTCTGTGCCTCAAACCATCATTGATAAAATAGAAAGCGGCGCTTGCTACTGCTATTTCAGTCGATGTCAATACCCTATTTTCGACGAGATTGAGAATGCAGAAAAAGGAGATCATTCCGCACTACAAGATTAACGTCAAGTGGCAGGCCTCTACATCCATATTCCGCTCTGCACCCAAAGATGCAGCTACTGCGATTTCTTCTCCACCACGCTTCTCAACAAACGTGTGGAGCTGATCGACGCGCTCTGCAAAGAGATGAAAATGCGAACCGATTATCTTCCCGTCGACGCGAATGTGCTTGAGACAATCTACATCGGCGGTGGCACTCCGTCTCTGCTATCGTCGTCGGAGATAAATATCCTGATCAATTGTGCGTTAGAAACGTTTCCTCACGTCGACAAAGACAAAATGGAAATCACTATGGAGGCGAATCCAAATGATTTGACAGAGGACTATCTAAAAGAGTTGTCTGGCACAGTCATCAACCGTCTTAGCATTGGTTGTCAATCATTTGACGACACCACACTAAAGATCATCAACCGTCGGCACAATGCTGATGAAGCAAAAAACGCAATCGCAAACGCCCGCAAATTCGGATTCAACAATATCAGCATCGACCTGATTTATGGTCTCCCGTCGCAAACGATAGACTCCTGGAAAAACGATGTGGCGACAGCGATCGCATTGAAACCCAACCATATTTCGGCTTATTGTCTTGAACTTCACAAAGGTTCGCTACTGACAAAAAAGATCTCAAAAGGAGAACTGACAGAGATGGATGAGTCGGACTGTCTCACATGTTTCAAACATTTGAGAGAAGCCACATCTTCGTCCGGCTACGAACATTATGAGATATCCAACTTCGCACTCAAAGGATACCGTTCACGTCACAACTCGTCTTACTGGCACGACATCCCATATATCGGCATCGGACCCGCCGCTCACTCCTATAATGGAGAAAGCAGACAATGGAATGTGAGCCATCTGCCAAAATACCTCAAAGCCGTCAGTGAAAACAGACTTGACACAGAAATAGAGACCTTGAGTGTGACGGAAAAATTTAACGACTACATTCTCACAGCATTACGCACAAGCGACGGCATTGATTTCCAATATATTGAAAACAAATTCGGAACAAGCCTTGCCGATTTTGCGAAAAATGTGGCATCGGCACAGGAAAAAGAAAACAATATAGAAATAATCAATAAA
>CAMJFV010000310.1 GCA_946405045.1 uncultured Bacteroidales bacterium
TGAAGACGACGGGAATATTCTGCTGATGGCATACACCAACCGTGCTGTGGATGAAATCTGCAACTCATTGAACAGAAGCGAGAAAAACATAGATTTCGTCAAAATTGGCAGTAGGCTGAACGCTGACAAACGATTCCTGCCAAACATTTTGTCTGAACGAATCAAAAAGATGACAACCCCTCAGGAAGTGACCGCAGAAATCCGCAGCCACAAAGTTTTTGTCGGCACAACGACAGCCATGTTGTCAAACAAAGAGATATTCAACATCATCAATTTCGACGTCGCCATCATCGATGAAGCGTCACAGATCCTTGAGCCTCAAATCATAGGTTTGCTATCCGAGCAGACTCGACTCGGCGAATACGGCATAAAGAAATTCATAATGATAGGCGACCACAAACAACTTCCTGCAGTGGTGGCTCAATCAGAAAATGAATCAAAAGTGGAAGACGAGGATCTTCGCAGCATTGGACTGACAGACCGTCGCAACTCGCTGTTTGAAAGACTATTCCGATTAAACAGAGACTCAGGCAACGATTGTGCTTGGGACACTCTGAGAGGTCAAGGAAGAATGCACAACGAAATATGCAAATTTCCGAATGACCAATTCTACAACGGCGAACTACACTCTGTGGCAGACTGGCAAAACGAGACCTTCGACTACTATAATGATTATGACAAGGACAATCGTTGGGAGACGCTGGTGGCAACCAGAAGAATGGCATATATTCCGTCGGAACGAGATTTAGGAAGCAATAGCGGCAAGACCAACGATAGCGAGGCTAACATTGTGACAGAGATTGTGAAAGCATGTGTGGAATTGAGGAAAAAGAACAGCATTGCCGATGACGAGATGACAATAGGCGTGATCACAGGCTACCGCAGTCAGATCGCAAAAATCCGCCACAGACTGGAAGAATCGGGAGTGGCAGACGGAATTGTAGTCGACACCGTGGAACGCTACCAAGGCGGACAGATGGACATCATCATCTACTCCTTCTGTGTCAACCAAGACTATCAGCTTGATTTTGTGTGCGATGCGATTGAAGAGGACGGCAAGACAATCGACAGGAAACTTAATGTCGCGCTAACAAGAGCAAGAAAACAGCTTTTTGTTGTTGGCAATGAAGAGATGCTGAGACAAGTGCCAATCTACAACGAATTAATAGATTTTTTGAAGTAGAGAACAAAATCGAAGACTATAATGTTTTGGCAATAAACAAAAGAGCTACAATCAGAATGAAATCCGATATGGTAATACACATAAAAATTTTAACTTTGTACAAAAATTAAAAATCACTTTATGGAATACTACGTATACCGCAACGGAAATCCGTTCGGCCCATATAACATATCAGATTTAACCAGCCTTGTCAAAGCTGGCAAAGTACTCAAATGCGACAAACTGTCTACAGTGAACACAGCGACTGAAGATAAGGATTTCTTTGCTGTGCGCGACGTGTTGAACGACAACAACATTTCCGTCAAAGTGGACGATGCAGGAAGTCTGACGAGCCAGTTGAGTCATATTTCCAAAGACCTTCTTTTTCCGAAAGAATTAAAACAGAAGGAGACGTGGAAAAGCGACACCCGTCTGCTTGTGCTCGCATGTATTGGATTGTTTCCACTTGTGGCCGCATATTTTGTCCCTAGCGGATGGTTGTCATACTACTGCATCGCACTATATTTTTCAGTAGTGTGGTGGAGTTTCTTCAACTATATGTTCAAATCTCCACAGGTGACAGCCAAAACCAGCGTGACTATATTCTTCCTGATGCAGGCGATTGTGTTTGTGGCATGGGACGCTTTAGGATTACCCAATCTGAACTTTTTCTATGGAGCTATAGACCAAAACAATCCTATGTTATTACAACTGGTCGGATTCACCTTCGGAGTCGGATTCACTGAGGAATTCGCCAAGATGCTTCCATTGATCTGGCTTGTGAAAAAGACAAAGAAGCCATTGGTGCCACAGACATTAGTGTTCTATGGATTAATTTCCGGACTTGCATTCGGAGTATATGAAGGAGTGCAATATCAAATGACAGTGAATATGCAGTTAGACGGTTCAGATCGATTCCTGATGAACATAGCCCGTCTTACAAGCCTGCCATTCATCCATGCCATCTGGTGTGCGATCGGAGGATTCTTCATCAGTTTTGCTGTGCTCTACCCTCGCTATAGAAAAGCGTTGTGGACACTTGCACTCGTCATTCCTGCCCTACTTCACGGAGCCTACGACACAATGTGCGGAAATGGACTTACAGCAATCTTCGTAGCACTTCCACTATGTGTATTTTGTGTTGGATTGCTCGTACACTATCTGAAAAACAGCGGCAATTATCAAAACAGATTGAGATAATGGTCGGACGCGAATATATAGAGCTATTGGCTCCAGCTCGAGAAGTTGAGCACGGAATAGAGGCGATCAAATATGGCGCCGACGCTGTGTATATCGGAGGACCTGCGTTCTCAGCAAGAAGTGCGGCAGGCAACAGTCTGGAAGACATCGCCAAGCTGGTGGAGTTTGCACACGTCTACAATGCGCGCATATACGTCGCCCTCAACACAATCCTCACCGATGAGGAACTTGCAGAGGCAGAAAAACTGGCATGGTCTTTATACAAAATAGGAGTAGACGCATTGATCATCCAAGATTACGGATTGCTCCGAGCTAACCTTCCACCTATCGCACTGCACGCAAGCACACAGATGGACAACAGGAATCTCGACAAAGTAATATTTTGGGAGAATTGTGGATTCGAACAAGTGGTGTTGGCCAGAGAGACCGACGTAAAAAGCATGGCAGACATTGCGTCTCATACAAAAGTAAGGCTTGAAACATTCATCCACGGAGCCCTTTGCGTGAGCTATAGCGGACAATGCTATATGAGCCAGCGTATGCTTGGAAGAAGCGCCAACAGAGGAGAATGCGGACAACCATGCCGAATGAAATACTCTTTGTTCGATGCTGACGGAAAAACAATAGCCAAAGACAAATATCTTTTGTCGCTAAGAGATTTCAGTGCGGAAAAATATCTTGCAGAAATGATAAAAGCAGGAGTGTCTACATTCAAAATAGAGGGCAGACTGAAAGATATCACATACGTGAAGACCACAGTCGCCTACTATAGAGGAATAATCGACGAATTCCTGGCAAAGAACAATGAATACCACAGAATGAGCTATGGCACAAGCAGATATGGGTTCCAGCCAAATCTGCATAAAATCTTCAACCGTGGACTCACAACATATAATCTAAGCGGGAAACGAGAGAAGATGGCAAACATAGACACACCCAAATCAATGGGCGAATATGTGGGCACAACATCATTGCAAAAAGGCTCAACTCTTCAGATAAGATTAGCAGACAATGTGACACTCGCCAACGGAGACGGTTTTTGCTACGTCGACAGGAATGGAGAACTTATAGGATTCCGAGCAAACAAAGCACAAGGCGACAGCATTGAATTGCCGGCAGGATTACGTGTGCAGCCAAACGCAAAACTATACCGCAATTTAGACATCCGCTACGACACGGCTGTGA
>CAMJFV010000311.1 GCA_946405045.1 uncultured Bacteroidales bacterium
TTCCTTCACTTAGGTTTACGCAACAGCTACACATCTTCGTATCCTAAATCCATTTCATCGTCGTTCGGATGGTGGAACGCGCATGGAGTGAATGCGAAAGGAGTGTACCAGGTGGACGGTTCGGGTCTGAGCATGAAGAATGCCATCAATCCGAATTTCTTTGTTGACATGCTCATCTACATGAAGAAGAAGAGCAAGTTTTTCCCTGCTTTCTACGCATCATTGCCGACATGTGGAGTGAATGGTACAGTGAAGAGCTTTCTTGCCAACACACCGCTTAAAGGCAAAGCTCACTTTAAGAGCGGAAGTATGGAGCGTGTGCAGAATTATGCAGGATATGTGGAGCATAACGGCAAGACTTACGCAGTCTGCCTGATGGTGAACAATTTCTCATGTCCGCGTGGAGATTTACGTGTGAAGATGGGAAACATGCTAAAAGAGATTTTCAAATAACCATATTGTAGAGACGCCGATTGTGGCGTCTCTATATACCAATGCGAATAAAAAGGCGCCACAATGCGACGTTTATACAAATAGTTTTATTAGGGCGGAACTCCCTAAACCTTTCTTTCATCTACGAGTTTGTAAGAACAAGCAGTTATAAAAAGCAAGTATAGTTATTAAATCAATGCATAAAAGGATATATTATGAAAGACAAATTGACAAATACCAATAACAATTATCCAAGTAGAGAGTTTCAAGAATCAAACTCAAATGAGTATGAGATAGAAGGTTCACAACATACATATAATAGAGGGCACAAAAACACAGAAATCGGATTTTTTGATGCGATCAGAATTTGTATCATGGAAAAATATGCCACATTCAGAGGACGCGCCACACGAGCCGAATTCTGGTATTTCGTCCTTTTCCACACGATACTCATTACTTTCAGTTCTTTTTGGATGGAAGGTGCTAATTCTGGCTATATGGCAGAAATGGCTTGGCGACTTTACTGGATGGCATACATAGGATTATTCATACCTCTTATTTCCGTGACAGTCCGTCGTCTGCATGATATAGGAAGAAGCGGATGGTGGTATTTGACACCTTTCTCATGGCTTTTTTGCGCTCTTGACAGTCAGAAATGCGACAATGAATACGGTCCGTATATAAGACATTAATAATTATAAAATGAAGAGACGCCGCAATGCGACGTCTCTTCAATATCAGAATTTCTCAATCTCCACACTTTCAACAAAGTCAGCCTTGATTTTGCCTAATTTCTTGAAATTATCTGTGGCAGTATGGATCTTTTGAGCCTCATCACTATCCCACTTTTCAAGCAATAATACGGTGTCAGCATCGTCGACAGGCAAGAAATAATCATATTGCATATTTCCCGGTTCGACGCGACTGTTCTCAGCAATCTTTTCCCTCTTTATAGCAGCCATAAAGGCATCTCTTTGACCATCTTTACAATGGTAATAAACAATCATTGTCAGCATAATTCATCAGATTAAATTTGTTGTAAAGATAGTGAATGATTATCAATTTTGACAAAGGCATGACATCATGAAATAATATCATAGTCATTAAACAATATCCCGATCACGGCATATATTCATATTCGCCATTCATTATAGCACTTCTTATTTCTTTTTCAAGAGCCACCTCATCATATTCAGTTTTTACAAATTCTTCGAACTGAATGTTTTTATGCCCGAGAAGATAATCTGTTTTCAGACGTGAAGTAAAGTAAAAATAAAGATTTTTTATCTGATCCGTTTTTTCTATCTCAGACTTGTCGTTTGCCAAGAACAAAGACAGTCCATTGTCTACTCCAATAGTTGAATGTTCTGCGATATACTCACAAAATCCTTCATTTTTCCATGATTCCATGAAATACGCATCCCATTTCGACAATCTCTTTGACAGGTATATATGGCACAACTCATGTATGATGATATCTGATAATGAGGAATTTTCAAAACCGTCCATTTTGTTCTCCTTGATTGAACTTTTATTAATCACAATATTATCTAACAGATGTCTTGTAATTCCTTGATTATTAGCATCCCAAACCAATGCTTTCCATAAAAATTCATTCGTGCTGTTACAAAGTATTATATTAACATCAAAATCGCGAGTGTCTATACCTTTCTCATATAACGACTTGTTCACAATATCTGATATTGCTTGTATATCATCTTTCGAAACACCAGTATCAGATACATACCATTTAACACCAGAAGGTTCCAACATCAAATTTGAACCTATTTTGGTACATTGCACATATAAGACTACCGCTAAAAACGCAACAGGAATAGCAATCGCAATTTTCTTTAGTTGAGACAAAATAAAGCGTCCTAATTTTTTAAACCTCTCTTCCATACTTTTTTCCTATTGAATTAGACTAAAACGTTAGACAAAACATTAATTAAACATCTCGCATTCTATATCACCAAATCATTTCACAAAGATATATTATTTTTCTAACAACAATACGCGCCAACAAAAAAAAGTTAGGTTAATAAAGGTTAATTTTTATACAAATCGTAATTATGTTTTTTTTCAAAAAAACGGTATGCTTCATAAAAACATTTTATACATTTGCAGTGTTAGTTAGCAAATGACCTATATTTCATTCAAATACATCAAAGTAATGTAGGCATTTATAGTAGATATAATGTTTAACCAAAAAGACAAGCTTATGCGAAAAAGAGTACTTTTTAGTTTAGGTTTACTTTCTGCCGTATCAACATTTGCGACAGTAAAAACCGTCACACTTCCAGCTGTTCCAGAAGGTAATTATTGTAGATTTGTAATTCAAAGCATTCCTGATAGTCTTGGAGTGACAGAAGAACAAAACAATGCTCTCAACAGTTTAGTAGGCAAAACCTACGAAGAGGACACTACCTTCTTTATCTTAACAGATTCTCTCGAAAATGGCACTTTTAAAGACACATTAAAGTGTGAGATTTCTATTGGCAGAAATGCCAGGTTGGTGGTCAACGACACCACTCTTTGCGCAGAAGACAGCACTTCCGCAATTTCTCTTATGGAATTTGACGGAGGAAGTTATTGGATGAAGGACCTATACTCTAATGTATATTATGAATACAGGCCACACTACGACATGTATGCAGTGGACGCAATACAAATAAACGACACTGTATATCCAGACTCTGACCCCATATTGCCACGAACGATTCCAAATTCCGTCTTCCCCGGTTCAAATCATAAACATACAAAATTTTACGACATTAGTCAGACTGGAGAGTATATGTTTATAGCGGAAGACACAACTAGTGGCTGCCGCCAAATAGATTTTGCCACAATCAAAATAAAGGACTGCAAGACTTCGTATATTCACTGGTACAATTATGATGGTCCAAAAGAGTACCGTGCACTCAGAAGCGATGACTACTTGTCGTATTTGAAAGAGGATTCCATCTATGTCCTAGAACCATTTGTGAACTGTATCTGCAAACTGCCGCTAGACACAATTGTGGAGAGCACACAATCCGAAGATCCTGAAGATTGTGAATACTACAAATATGACGTGACTGTCAAGTTGGCAGCGAATATA
>CAMJFV010000312.1 GCA_946405045.1 uncultured Bacteroidales bacterium
GGGAGGCAGCAAAGAAGGTTGTCGAAGAGGCATTGCAGAAAATCGTGGATTACCGTAAGTCGGAAGGTGTATCTTTGAAGAATGTGTTTGTTAAGAATCTTGAGGCAATATCAGGTTTGCTTGAAAGTGTTGAACCATTCGAGAAGAGCCGTGTTGAGAATATCAAGAGCCGAATCAGAGAGAGCCTTGCATCGTTGAATGTGGAGGTAGACAAGAATCGTTTCGAGCAGGAGATGATTTTCTACATCGAGAAGTTGGATGTGAGCGAGGAGAAAAACCGTCTGCGCCACCATATCAACGCTTACTACGAGACTATGGCTATGAAAGATGAGGCTATAGGCAAGAAACTTGGATTCATCGCTCAGGAGATGGGCCGTGAAATCAACACTCTTGGATCAAAGTCGAATCAGGCTGAGATGCAGATGATCGTGGTGAAGATGAAGGATGAACTTGAGCAGATCAAGGAGCAGGTGCTTAACGTACTATAATATATGAGTATGAATAAAGACAAAATCATCATATTTTCCGCACCGTCGGGCTCGGGCAAGAGCACTCTCATCAACCATTTGATGAGCAAGATGGATGTGTTTGAGTTTTCTATCTCAGCCACAAGCCGTGCTCCTAGAGGCACAGAGCAGAATGGAGTGGAGTACTATTTCCTTACACCGGAGGAGTTCAAGCAGAAAATTGCGAACGACGAATTCCTTGAGTATGAGGAGGTATACACAGATAAATTCTACGGAACTTTGAAGAGTGAGGTGGAGCGAATCATAAAGGCAGGCAAGGTCGCTATTTTTGATGTCGACGTGAAGGGCGGAATGAACATCAAGAAATTCTATGGCGACAGAGCGATGTCAGTATTCATCCAGCCACCAAGCATCGAGGCTTTGCGTGCCCGTTTGGTCGGACGCGCGACAGATGCTCCAGAGGTGATCGAGAAGAGAATAGAGCGTGCAGCTTTTGAGTTGTCTTTTGCCGACAAGTTCGACAAGGTTGTCGTTAACGACGATTTGGAGACAGCCAAGGCAGAGATCGAGAGAGTTATCAAGGATTATCTGGAGGCATAAATCATAAAAAGTAAAGACGCGGATGAAGATTGCATTGTTTTTCGGCTCGTTCAACCCAGTTCATATCGGACACGTCGCATTGGCGAATTATGTGGCTGAGTATGGAGGTGTGGATAAGGTGGTGATGGTAGTGTCGCCATTGAACCCGTTGAAGGCAGGCAACACATTGCTTCCAAACGAAGTGAGACTGAACCTGCTTCGTAAAGCCGTGGAAGGATACAACAAGATTGAGGTTTCAGATGTTGAGTTTGGACTTCCAATCCCGTCTTACACATACGACACTTTGGAACATCTGAGACATGAGCATCCTGAGCACGAGTATATCCTGCTTATGGGAGCCGACAACGTGGAAGTTTTCTCAAAGTGGCGAAACTACGATAAGATTCTTGAAAAGTATCACATCATGGTATATCCACGTCGAGGATACACAGATGAATTGCCATATGAAAATATGAGCAGGATAGAGACACCGATAATAGAAGTGTCGTCTACATTCATCAGAGAATCAATAGAGAAGGGCAGGGATGTGAGATTCTTTCTGCCATGTGGCATCTACGACGATGTCTGCACTGAAATAAGAAAAATGAAAAAATTAGAATAAAATGAGAGATAGAATAAGTGAACTTCTTGAAGAAGTTTCCAAGCTTTCAGCAGAGAATGCAGAACAGTTGGAGGCTCTTAGAATCAAATATTTGAGCAAGAAAGGAGAGATTTCTTCATTGTTCAACGACTTCAAGAATGTAGCGGCAGACCAGAAGAGAGAGATAGGAGGTCTATTGAACGAGTTGAAGACAAAAGCAACAGAGCGTATCGCAGAGATGAAGGCAGAGTTTGAGGCTAAACAGGCTCAGGCAGACGCTCCAGATGTGACTCGTACACCAGATCCGATCGAAGTAGGAACACGTCATCCGCTATCACTGGTAAAGAATGAGATTGTGGATATCTTCTCACGTATCGGTTTCTCTATCGCAGAGGGTCCAGAGGTTGAGGACGACTGGCATGTGTTCTCAGCTCTTAATTTCCCACCAGAGCATCCGGCACGTGATATGCAGGACACATTCTTCATCACACGTGATCCAGACGTATTGCTACGTACACACACATCATCAGTGCAGTCGCGCGTGATGACTAGCCAGAAGCCGCCAATCCGTGTGCTATGCCCAGGACGAGTATACCGTAATGAGGCTATCTCATACCGTGCACACTGTTTCTTCCATCAGGTAGAGGGATTGTATATCGACAAGAATATTTCGTTTGCGGATCTAAAGCAGGCATTGCTTTATTTTGCCAAGGAGATGTTTGGAGAGCAGACACAGATCCGTTTGCGTCCGTCATATTTCCCATTCACAGAGCCAAGCGCAGAGATGGATATCTCATGCAACATCTGTGGAGGTGTAGGTTGTGCGTTCTGTAAGAACACAGGATGGGTAGAGATTCTTGGATGTGGTATGGTGGATCCAGCCGTTTTGGAGGCGTGCGGTATCGACAGCAAAGTATATTCAGGTTATGCGTTCGGACTAGGAGTAGAGCGAATCACAAACTTGAAGTACAGAGTCAAGGATTTGCGTATGTTCTCAGAGAACGACGTGAGATTCCTTGAGCAGTTCAAATCAGCTTATTAATGAAAGTTTAACATAAACAGCAAATTTATGTCAAAAGAAAACGAAACACAGAGCTCGCAGTATAATATTATTGCAGCCGGAACAAAGATGACGGGTGATATCACATCTGATACAAATTTCCGTTTGGACGGACAGATCAACGGAACATTGAAGTGTAGAGGAAAGGTCATCATCGGTCAGAATGGAGCCATGGAAGGCACATTGGAGTGCATAAATGCGGAAATCTTAGGTAAGTTCACAGGAAAACTTGTAGTGACAGAAGCTCTACATTTGAAGGCAACTTCAAGAGTTGAGGGAGAGATCAAGACAAAGATTTTGTCTGTTGAGCCTAACGCTAAATTCACTGGTAACTGTGATATGAGCCAGGCAAATGGGCCTCAGCCACAGAACCCACAGCTTAAAAAATAATTCGTTTTAACGACGGTTGTTTTTTTCAGAGACGTTGCGATGCAACGTCTCTTTTTTTGTGTGTATGGAAATGCAAAGCCTTAGTATGTGTGATATCCGAGGAAGCCAGTGCACTACTTCGTAGCACACTTCGGCATCCCCGGTTACAGAAATAGCGTCTTCCAGACGCGAGAAATGCGGCCTCTATGTTTGTTGCCTGGAAGGCAATACAGAGCGAAGCGAGAGTAACCCGGGACGAAGTCTCGGGTGTAGAAGAGTGTGGAGGAATCTGTCTGGAAGACAGTACTTTGTGTTGTTTTATGAATTCCTATTCATTAAAATTTTATTGTTCCAAATTTATAAAAATAACATGGAATATTTAATGTTTTTTTTGAAAAACAATTTAAACTCTTGTCGTCTATGTTCTCTAATTATAAATGCAAAATAAAA
>CAMJFV010000313.1 GCA_946405045.1 uncultured Bacteroidales bacterium
ACATATAATGCTGCTGATGTAAAGAGAATTGAGGCACAGGGTATTTTGAACAGCGCAAATATTGCAGTGTCCAATGCAACTAGTGATTTCAATACTGCTAATAGTAAATTTGAAGAAGTCAAAAAAATATACAGAGAAGAGGCGGAGCAGTACCAAATTGCCAAAAGAGAATTTGAGACTGCACAAACAAGTTTGACAAACGCACAAACATGTTTAGAAAACGCACAAAACGGATTCAATGATGCTGAGAATGAGGCAAATGCCGCTTACAATGCATACAAATCGTTTGATAGCGTAGACAATAGAGATAATAATTTCAATACTTATTTCTATAATTCTTCATTCAAGTCGGATATGGACGACGCGAAAAACTATAAGAAGACTACTTTGTATCCTATGATTGGATGCTACGCTTCTGGTGCTGCTTTGCTTGTATGGGGAATCATCAAGGAGAAGAGAGCTCATAAGAAAGTTAATGAGATCGTCAACAGATATAATGTTGATCCAAATGCAGCTCCTGCTGAGATCCCAGCAGAGGTTCCAGCAGAAACAAGCTGGAAGCCAGAATTCGACATGGAGGCGAGAGGTAATGGCCTTGCTCTTGTTATGAAATTCTAAGAAATGCCCCAAGCATAATGACTTAAATATGGAAGCAGGAGAGTCTGATGATTCTCCTGCTTTTTGTTTTAGATAATTAGTTTGAAATAATTACCATATCGTTTCATGTGTTAAAATTCTTTAAAATAAAGAGGGTTTTGTATCAAATTTATTTGACAATATATAAATCCCCATTATCTTTGCATCAAACTATTACGGTAACAGTAAAAAAACGATCTACATATTGGGATTAGTTTTTAGAATGTGTCGTGTGTTTAGTTATTAATTAATTTTTTTATGTTATGTCATTTAGATCTAGTTTAAATCTAGGCGGTAAGGAGTACGATGTGCTCGACTGCAGTTATTCCCTTAAGCGTGATGTTGATTCAAAGGGACGTCCATCATCCAATATTTATGGAGGCAGAATCACAGTAAGAGTAGAGTCAACAGAAGACACAACCATTTTGGAGACAATGGTTAATCAGTTCAAACCATTCAACGGAAGCATTGTTTTTAAGAAAGGCGACGAGGAAGGAATGATGAAGGAGCTATCTTTCGAGAACGCTTACATCATTGAGTTTGCCGAGGGTATTGACATTGTAGGAACGGCTCCTATGTCAATCAGTGTCACTATTTCTGCACAAGTCATCAAGATTGGTGGTGCGGAATATGAGGAGAATTGGCCGAAGGCTTAATCAAAAAACAGAGGAGAAGGCTATTTGCCTTTCTCCTTTTTGTTTTTTTGAAAAAGGAGAAATGAGGATTTTATGAGATAGGCAGTAACGATAATGTCCAATAGAAAATCCAAAATCTACTGGTGGCATGTCGTATGGTCGCATGTGCTTGATATTTATAAATATAAGTTGAGAGATTCCCGAAAAATGAAGATAATATGAAAGATGAATTTATTGTCAAAGGAGCTATGGCTACCTGTCAGTTTGGAGTCGCACCTGCCATGATTAATGTGTTGGATAATACTAATGTTTATTTCAATGGTAAGTTGGTGGCAACAAGTATGTCTTTTGGGCCTACATTCCAATCACCGGCATTTGGCACATGCAATATGGTGCCTAACATGCCCAAACCGTGTGCGGCTGTTATCACAAAATGGGATAATGTTTATACGGGAATGAAGATAAACAGAGTTTCCAATCCTTTGACCAATGACAGCAAGGGAACATGTGCGTTGGGATGTCCTATGTGTATATCTTTCTCCACTACAGGGCAGACTCCGATCCCTTCAGTGACAGTGCCGGATGTGGTCAAGGTGGAGCATAGGTCGGATATGAATCCTTTAGCTGTGGAATGAAAGGATTTTTAAACGAATCACCATAAATAATCTATGTTACTCCATGGTGATTCGTGTATATATCAAATAATCTGGTTTATTTCTTGCAGATCTTGAATTTTGCTCCTGCTTTCAACCAAATTCCAGGCTGTGGAATGTTACCAAGGTCGTAGTAACTGACATTGAAGAGGTTGTTGGCGATTGCGTAGATGCTCCAGTTGTTAGCATCCCATGAAAGTTTCAAATCGACCAAGGTGTATGGCTCGTAGTCTACAAGCATCCCCGTCGACTTATGATTTTCATCATATTTGATATAACTTCCATTTCTGTCCTGATAACGTAATGATAGAGTGGCGTTAAGTTTTTTCACTACTCTTGACTCTACACTTGCTGATAGTTTATGTCGCAGATATTCAAGTGCATAGTTCGATTTGTATATCTCGACGTCATCCTCTCTCTCCTGATGGATATAAGCGTATCCGAAAGAGATTTTTCTTAATGCGCATCTGTCTCCAAACACCTCTCTTCCAAAGAACGATGCATTGATCTCAGCTCCGATATTATCCAGTTCGAATCCTGCGGAGTGGAAAACGTCATCTTGGGAATACATCACCCAGTCGATCATGTTTTTGCCATGATGATAGAATAGTGCGACGTTGGTTTCGATTCCACGGTTGCGGAATCTAGTTCCCAGATCCACCGCCGACGACTCTTCCGGTTGAAGACCCACATTTCCTTCTGTAGTCGGACTCTTGTAATAGAGGTCGGTGAATGTGGGCAGACGCATTGCCATATTCCACGATGTTGATATTTTCCAATAGTCGTTAGGACGGAATGCGATGTCTACACCGGGATAAATTTTCATTTTGTTGTTGAGATTCGTCACTTTGTGAGCCATCGCGCCAAATGACAGAGTCCATTTTTTCAGCAGGAATGTATGTTCGGCATAGTAGGATATGTTGTCCCTGCCATCTTTCTTGTTGTAGAACAGGTCGTTTTCTCCACGTACTGCAATGGAGTCTGCTGTCTCTTTTCCTAGATTGGTGGAGATTATATTTTCGCTACGCATCTCCGCACCGAACGCAGTTTTTCCGATCTTAGTCTCGATCCATGCACCAAGATTCAGGCCATACACGTCGCACTGGTGGAAATTTTCCCCTTTGTGAGTGTCTCGGATAAGTTGAAAATGGTCTTTTAATCTGTTCCTGTAGATAGACGGTACGAAATGGATGCGGCTGTTTGTTTCCGCTTTCACAGATGTTATCCATTTGGTTGTTGATTCCCACTGGTTAGGGTAGGCTGCAGAGTAGAATGTGTTGGCACCGTAGTCCTGACTGCTCACTCCCGTCTGCCAATCCACTTTGATTGATGAATTTGAGAGTCTTCCTTGATAGAAAACCTTTGTCTGTCTGAAATCACTATTTTCCTGGTCGCCGTCGGCACGACGGAATCCACCGGAAATCTGTTGTTGAACTTTCTTTGCAGATAGATTTGCTGACATTTCGCCGCCTCCGTATCCGTAACTTCCACCAAAGATATGGCTAGCCACATGGCTTGACGTATCACATTTGGTGACGATGTTGATGGCTCCGTTGAATGCGGAAGTCCCGAACAGACGGGCTGCTG
>CAMJFV010000314.1 GCA_946405045.1 uncultured Bacteroidales bacterium
CCGGCGATGAAGAATCTGTGTGAAGGTATCTCCACGATTTCCACCAAGTGGTTGTCTGGGTTCATTCCGGATGCGATCATGCCGTTTGCCTCATACTCGGCTAGATAGTCGTTGTTGAACTCGTATCTGTGACGGTGACGCTCTGAAATATGTGTGGTGCCATATATTTTCTCCGCCAAAGTGCCTGGTTTGATTTCACATAGGTAAGCACCTAATCTCATTGTTCCTCCCATACCTGTGATGTTCTTCTGGCTCTCCATCAGATCCACCACTTTGTGAGGTGTCTTTGTGTCCATCTCGGCTGAATTGGCGTCGGTATAACCGAGCACGTCTCTTGCGAATTCGATCACTGCGCACTGCATTCCAAGACAAATGCCGAAGAATGGGATATTGTTTTCTCTCGCATACTTGACAGCTGTGATTTTTCCCTCTATACCTCTGCCTCCGAATCCTGGAGCCACAAGAATACCGCTCATGTCAGCAAGTTTTTCTGCGACGTTGCTCTCATCCACATTCTCACTCTGGATATACTGAAGGTCCACTTTCACTTCGTTGGCTGCTCCGGCGTGGACGAAACTTTCGCTGATTGATTTGTATGCGTCTGGCAACTCAACATATTTGCCTACCAACGCGATCTTTATTGTCTTCTTTGGATTCTTGAATCGAGCAAGGAAACATTTCCATTCAGCCAGATCAGGCTCTTTTGATGTGTCGAGATGCAAGTGACGCATCACCACCATATCCAACTCCTCTTCGTGCATCATTAGAGGAACCTCATAGATTGTAGGCGCATCCATACATTCGATAACAGAATCTTTTGCCACGTTACAGAATAGTGCGACTTTGGCTTTCATTCCGTCGTTCAAAGGATGCTCTGTACGAAGCACCAACACGTCTGGCTGCACTCCGTTCTGCAACAGATGCTTCACTGAATGCTGTGTAGGCTTGGTCTTCAACTCTCCTGCTGCAGCCACGTATGGGACGTATGTAAGGTGGATGCAGACACAATCGTCTCCAAGTTCCCATTTCAACTGACGTACGGCTTCGATGTATGGAAGAGACTCTATATCTCCGACTGTTCCACCGATCTCAGTGATGACAATGTCGTATTTCTTAGTGCTGCCGAGAGCCACGATGTTGCGTTTGATCTCATCGGTGATGTGAGGAATGATCTGCACCGTCTTTCCCAAATAATCGCCGCGACGCTCTTTGTTGATCACATTCTGATATATGCGTCCTGTTGTGATGTTGTTGGCCTGGGAAGTCTCAACACCCAAAAATCTTTCGTAGTGGCCTAAGTCCAAATCTGTCACCGCACCATCCACTGTGACGTAGCATTCACCGTGTTCATACGGATTCAGTGTGTCTGGGTCAATGTTGATGTATGGATCCAACTTCTGAATAGTAACGGATAAGCCTCTCGACTGCAAGAGCTTAGCCAATGACGCAGCGATAATGCCTTTGCCAAGGCTGGACGTAACGCCTCCTGTGACAAAAATGTACTTAGTATTCATTTCGTTCTATGATATTAAAAACATTACAAAATTACAAAATATGATGAATGAGATAGACGTAATTGGAAAGATGCTTCGTAGGTTTTTATGCTTGTTGAAATTTGTAAGTAAAAACGATATTGTTGTTTCTGTTTTTAAGTAATTTTAATTTTATGCTTACATTTTGTTATTGTTTTGTGTTTCTTTTGTAACTTTAAAAAACAAAAAATCCCCGTCTTGAAACGGGGATTTTGTTCCTAAATATGGAATGTTAATTTTAAGGTTCCAATTTTTTAACTCTTGTATCCAAATCTTGAACAGAAGTTTCCAAAGTCTCAACTCTAGGGCTCAAACCAGTGGTTGCATCGTTGACTGCGGTATTCAAAGTTCCGACAGAAGTTTCCAAAGTCTCAACTCTAGGGCTTAAACCAGTAGTTGCATCGTTGACTGCGGTATTC
Organism: uncultured Bacteroidales bacterium; assembly: GCA_946405045.1. GTDB lineage: Bacteria > Bacteroidota > Bacteroidia > Bacteroidales > Paludibacteraceae > UBA1723. Next base: position 1,952 of record CAMJFV010000314.1, read on the forward strand.
AAAGTTCCAACGGAAGTTTCCAAATCTCCGACTTTAGTTTCCAATCCGCTAACAGTAGTTCCGATCACGTCAAGACCAGCTGCTTTCAATGCTGCTGCAATCTTTTGGTTGATAAGATTCGTTAGATTCTCTTCGTTTAGTTTATCCACTTTTCCTACCAACTCTCTGTATTTAGTGTCAGCTTCAGTGCTGTCTGCTTTATGCTTTGCCTTTACCTTGTCAATCTCTTTTGCCAAAGAATCATTTTTAGCGTTGATTGTTTCTGCCCAGCTGACAAGTTGATTCATCATGCTGTTGAGGTTAGAAAGATTTGTTGAGTGTGTTGTCAATTTAGATGATTGATCGCTTAATGAGGACTTAACTCCATCAATCTCATTTCCAATAGAGAATACTTCTCCATCAATATATTCAGTTATATTCATATTGAGAGTATCCAACTTGCCAGTGATCGCTTTTGAAAGACTGTCAATCTTATTCTTCATGTCCTTTGACGATGCAGTAGCATTGTTTGTCACTGTTTGGGTAAGATTGCTGATAGCTTTTGTATGGCTCTTGCTGATACTGTCAACCTGAGCGTTCAAAGCGGATGTCTTGCTATTCAACGTCGATTCCAATACAGAGTCATTTGCAGTCAAACCTTTTATTTTGGTTTCGTTTGTCGAAATTCTGTTCTTCAAGACAATGTCGTCTGTTTGGGCTTTTCTTTCTGAAGCAAGTATTTTGTCATCTACTTTATCTAATTCAGTCTGGATAGCTTCAATCTTTTTATTGGCATCCTTCTTGTTGTCTGCAACAGTTGTGGAAAGTGTATTTACGGTATTTGCCAACTCACTGGCTCTTAAGTCAGTGCTGTTGATTGATTGAGAAAGAGAACCTACTGACCTGTCAAGAGCTCGCAATTCGTCATTAGTCGCATAAATGGACATTCCTGATTTAGTCATGAAATATTGCATTGTGTCTTTCTTCGCATATAGCTTGTTGACCTCTTTCAGGTTTTTGTAGTTTGATTCAGCTAGTGCTTTGTTTCCGTCGACTGTCTGGCTCAACTCTGCGATTGTCTCACTTGTTGTTTTAGCCAAAGTGTTCACACTTGCCTTTGTTGCGTATGAATGCAATGAGTCTTTGGTCGCAAAAGCGGAGATTTCTGATTTTGTCGCGTATTTGGCAGCGTCAGACTGCAATTCAGTAATCCAATAATTATTGGCATTGACTACTGATTTCAAACTGTCGATTCTATAGTTGCTAGATCGTAGACCTCTGTTATGCAAGTCCAAAACGTCATCTTTAGTGGCGTAATCAGCAAGTATTTTTCTTGTGCTGTCGGCTGAATATGCAGCAACGTCTTCAATTTTTGCATATTCCGACATATCTGGTTTGCCAGACAAGTCGTTCCAACGTCCAGAGAAACTGTCAGCAGACTTTAGTGAGTAAAGTGCGTAAGGCACACTGCTTAAAGCACTTATGGCATAAACCGGATCAGTCAAGTCGGAGTTTGTGGATGTCGATGTCTTGATGACATATTTGCCTGTCGACCAATCAATGCCACTGAAAGAT